>DASXCN010000140.1:0-6561 GCA_036491155.1 Solirubrobacteraceae bacterium
CCTGTGGCGCAAGGTGCTCGTCCCCGTCCGCGACGCCGGCTACCGCTGCATCGCGCCCGACCTGCCTGGCTTCGGTCGCTCAGACAAGCCCACCGACATCGACTGGTACAGCTATGACCGTCACACGGCCGCGCTGACCTCACTGCTGGAGTCGCTGGACGTGCGCGACGCCACCGTGGTCGTCCACGACTGGGGCGGGCCGATCGGACTGCGCACAGCGGTGGAGTCCCCGGAGCGCGTGGCGCGGCTGGTGATCCTCGACACCGGCCTGTTCACCGGCCACCAGGAGATGAACGACGCCTGGAACGCCTTTCGCGACTTCGTGGCCCGCACCGAGGATGTGCCGATCGGGCTCCTGGTGCGCGGCGCGTGCAAGCGCGACCCCGGCGACGAGGTGATCGCCGCCTACGAGCGGCCGTTCCCCAACGCCGCCGCCAAGGCGGGCGCGCGGGCCTTCCCACTCATCCTGCCCACCTCGCCCGACATGCCCGGCGCCGAGGCCGGCCAGCGCACGCTCGACGCGCTGCGCGCCGACACCCGCCCCAAGCTGATGCTGTGGGCCGACTCAGACCCGGTGCTGCCGCTGGAGACTGGCCGGCGCTTTGCAGCGGCGCTCGGCGGCGAGATCGCACAGGTCATCGCCGACGCCAGCCATTTCCTGCAGGAGGACGCGGGACCCGAGATCGGCGCGCTGATCGCCGAGTGGCTGGGCTCCGGCCCCTAGGCCACCCTCCAGACGCGCCTAGACGGTCTCCGTCGCGGGCTCGGCGGCCGTCGTGTCGGCGGCGGTCGACGTCGTCACCGGGACCGCCGGGGGCGCCTCGGTCAGCTGGAGCTTGTCGCCGGTGCGCGTCTCGTACGCCTCGCGCAGCAGATGGTCGGGGTTGACGAGCACCTGGTCGCCCTTGAGCACCTTGGTGACGAAGTCGGCCACGGCGCGCGGCAGGACCTGGCCCACGCGCATGAGGTAGCCGACCTGGCGCGGCACGTAGACGTCGACGCGGCCGGTCTGGAGCGCCTCGACGATCGCGTTGGCCACGTCCTCGGGCTCGACGACCTTGACCCCGCGGCTCTTCTGCAGGCCCGAGCCCAGCTCGGTGTTGACGACCACCGGCATGACGATGCTCACGTCGATGTCGGTCTTGCGCATCTCGGCCCGGACCGCTTCGCTCAGGCCCACCACGGCATGCTTGGTGGCACAGTAGGTCGCCCCGCCCGGGAAGCCGCCCTTGCCCGCCACCGAGGCGATGTTGACCAGGTGGCCGCGGCCGCTGGGCATGAAGCGCTCGAGCGCCAGCTTGGACCCGATGATGACCCCGTGCAGGTTGATGTCCACCATCCGGTTGGCGGTGGACTCGGTCTCATCGACAAAGGGCCCGATGGGCATGATCCCGGCGTTGTTGATGAGCACGTCGAGGGGGCCGACGGAGGTCTCGACCTCACTGAGGAAGGCGTCGAAGCTCGCGCGGTCGGTGACGTCCAGCGCCAGCCCCAACGTGCCGCTGCCCAACTCTGCGGCGGTGTGCTGGGCGAGCGGGGCGTCGATGTCGCCGATGGCCACCCGGGCGCCCTGCGCGATGAGCGCGGCCGCCGTGGCCCGCCCGATTCCGCGGGCGCCACCGGTGATGGCGACGACCTTGCCGGCGAGCGATCGTGGGGCCTTGGCCATAGGACGAGTTCCTCCTGAAAGTCTTGAGATGCGGCGGCGTGCGCCGGCCGTGCGATGACTGGTACCAGACTGTACCGGGCCGTGCGCAAGCGGACCGGCAAACCTGGCTGACTGATCAGTCAGCGCCTGGGATCCCACTATCCTGACGGGCGATGGCGGAGTTTCACCTCGACGGGCAACGGCTTGCCTACACCGTCTACGGGGAGGGCCCGCGGACGACGGTCCTGCTCCCGGGACTGCTGCTGTCTCAGAAGATGCAGGCGCCCCTGGCCCGGAAGCTGGCAGCGCGCGGCAACTGCGTCGTGACCCTGGATCCGCTCGGTCACGGCGCCTCCTCGCGCCCGCGCGATCAATGGCGCTACTCGATCAGCGCCTTCGCCGAGCAGACGGTCGGGCTCCTGGATCACCTGGGGATCGACCGCGCGGTGGTGGGGGGGACCTCGCTGGGCGCCAACATCAGCCTCGAGGTGGCGTTGCGAGCCCCCGAGCGCCTGGCCGGCATGGTCATCGAGATGCCGGTCCTCGACAACGCGATCGCCGCCTGCGGCGCCGCCTTCACGCCGCTGTTGTTCGCCTTGCGGTTCGGCGAGCCCGGGATGCGGGCGCTGGCTCGCGGCGCGCGCGCCGTGCCCCGGCGGCCCTTGCCGTTGCTGGCGCAGGTCGGCCTGGACTGGATCTCTCAGGACCCGGGGCCCAGCGCCGCGGTGCTGAGCGGGATCCTCTACGGGCGCGCCGCGCCCGGCCATCTCGAGCGCTCGCAGTTTGAGACCCCCGCTCTGGTCATCGGCCATCCCCGCGACCCGGTGCACCCCTTCTCGGACGCCGGCATGCTCGCCTCCGAGCTGCCCAACGCCCGCCTGGTCAACGCCCATTCGATCCTGGAGCTCCGGGTCCGGCCGGCGCGGCTGACCAACAAGATCGCGGCATTCGTGACGCAGTGCTGGGCCGGAGGCGACGCGGTCGCCGCGGCCGACGCCGCCGTCGCCTGACGCGCGCCCCCGCCCTCTAGGCTGCGACGAGACCATCTCGTCGAAAGGGACGCCAATGGATTACCGGCCGCTGGGCACCTCCGGACTGCAGGTCTCCGCGTTGACGCTCGGCACGATGACGTTCGGCGGGCTCGGCAACTTCGCCCAGGTCGGCGACACCGAGCTCGACGGGGCACGCCGCCAGATCGACATGTGCCTCGACGCCGGGATCAACCTCATCGACACCGCCGACGTGTACTCGACGGGCCGCGCCGAGGAGATCGTCGGCGAGGCGCTCAAAGGCCGCCGCGACGACGTCCTCATCTCCACCAAGGTCCGCATGCGGATGGGGCCCGGGCCCAACGACGCGGGGCTCTCGCGCCACCACGTGATCAGCGGCTGCGAGGCGAGCCTGCGGCGCCTTCAGACTGACCACGTCGACGTCTACCACCTGCACGAGTGGGACGGCCTGACTCCGCTGGAGGAGACGCTGGGCGCGCTGGAGTACCTCGTGGACACCGGCAAGGTCCGCTACGTCGCGGTCTCCAACTACACGGCGTGGCAGCTGATGAAGGCGTTGGGCATCGCCGAGCGCGACCACCTCCCGCGCTTTGTCGCCCAGCAGGTCTACTACTCGCTGCAGGAGCGCTCCGCCGAGTACGAGCTCATCCCGCTGGCGGTGGACCAGGGCCTCGGCACGCTGGTGTGGAGCCCGCTCGCCGGAGGGCTGCTCTCGGGCAAGTACCGCCGCGGCGCGGAGGCGCCCGCCGGCTCGCGCCACCTCACCGACTGGAACGAGCCGCCCGTCAACGACGAGGCCACGCTCTATGACACCGTCGAGGTCCTGGTCGAGATCGCCGAGGGACGCGGCGTCTCAGCGGCGCAGGTGGCGCTGGCGTGGCTGCTGGGGCGACCCACCGTCTGCTCGGTGATCATCGGCGCGCGGACCGACGAGCAGCTCGGCGACAACCTGCGCGCCGCCGAGCTCACCCTGTCGATAGAAGAAGCCGGGCGGCTGGAGGAGGTCAGCCGCCCGCCGCTCCTCTACCCCTACTGGCACCAGCGCAAAACAGCAGCGGAGCGGCTGGGGGCCGCCGACCTGGCCCTGCTCGCCCCGTATCTCGCGTAGGGTCGCGGGCGATGGAGCACGCTCAGCGCATCGAGCATGCGTTCACGACCCAGGCCGAGGCCTTCGAGGATCGGTCGCGCAACCAGGTCTTCACCTCGGACTCCCGGTGGGTGTTCGAGCGCCTGCCGTTGACCGGCGAGGACCTCGTCCTCGACGTGGCCGCGGGCACCGGACACGCCGCGCGCCAGCTGGCGAGCTCGGCCCGGGCTGTGGTGGCCCTGGACGCCACCGGGGCGATGCTGGCCCGAGGGCAGGCGCAGGCGGTCGCCGAGGGGCGCGACAACGTCGTGTTCATGCGCGGCGACGCGGCGGCCCTGCCCTTCGTGGATGGGTCCTTCGACGTCGTCGTGTCGCGGTTCGCCGCCCACCACTTCGTGCAGCCCGAGCGTGTCGTCGCCGAGATGGTCCGCTGCACGCGGCCCGGCGGGCATGTGGCCCTGGTGGACCTGGTGGCCAACGAGGACCCCGAGGTAGCCGCCGAGCAGAACCGCCTGGAACGCCTGCGCGATCCCTCGCACACGCGCATCCTGGCCGCCATCGAGATGCAGGCGCTGCTGACCGAGGCCGGCCTGGAGTCGGTCGACGTCGCCACGCGCCCGCTGGAGCGCGCACTTGACCCGTGGCTCGATCAGGCGCAGACCCCGGAGGGCGCTCGGGACGGGATCCGCGCCGCCCTCCGGGCCGACGCGGACGGCGAAGGCGACCGCGCCCGGGCGACCGGCTTTCGGCCGCGCACGGACGGCAACGGGGCGCTGTGGTTCGTGCACACGTTCGGTTCGGCGATCGCGAGCAAGCCGTCATGACCGAGCTGCACCGCAACGCCGCCACGATCCAGGATCGCCTGCACGATCTGGGGCTCGACATCGAGCCGCGCCAGCTGGACTCCTCGGCGCGGAGCGCCGCCGAGGCCGCCGCCTCGCTGGGCACGACCGTGGGCCAGATCGTCAAGTCGCTGGTGTTCTTCCGGTGTGAGGAGCCCGTGATCGTGCTGTGCGCCGGCGACCGGCGCGTCGACGCCGAGCGGCTGGGGCTGCGCGTGGCCAACGCCAAGGAGGCCAAGGCTGCCACCGGGTTTGCCATCGGCGGGATCCCCCCGCTGGGCCACGACCGCCCGCTGGCGACGATCGTCGATGAGTCGCTGCGGCGCTTTGACGTGGTGTGGTGCGCGGCGGGGACGACGCACTCGGTCTTCCCGGTGCAGATCTCCGCGCTCATCGCCGCCATTCCGGGCGCCGACGTCGTGGCCATGTAGGTAGGTGTGGCCGGGCCTAGAAGGTGGGGAAGGGCGTCGAGGTCAGCGAGCGCACGGTGACGCCGACGCTCTTGGCGTGCCGGTCGGCGCTCAGCGTGAGCAGCGCCGCGTTGGCGCGCGAGGTGACCCGGGCGCCCGTGACCTGGACGGTGTAGCCCAGCGGATAGGTGTAGCGCGGGATCTCGATCTCGGTGGGGGCGTGGATCTCGGGATCGGGCGTGTAGCGGTAGCGGTAGGTCTGGGCCGGGCGATAGAAGGACTGGTCGTCCGGGGTCCCGGCGGTGGCCCACGCATAGGGGACCGACATCGCCATGGCCTGGTTGGGATAGGGCTGGCGGGTCGTCTGGTCAAGCAGGCCCTCGTGCGGGCCGCCGGCGGTGGGGTCGTCGAGCTGGATGGCCGCCCAGTAGGCCCACGAGAGGTCGGTGCGCTCGGCGATGTCGACCGTCTGGGCGTTGAAGGCGTCGTGGTTGTTGGCGCCGAACTCGTCGAGGATCAGCGCGGGCCCGCCCCGCTGGTTGGTGCGGGTGTGAGCCCGCTCGCTTCTCAGCAATGCAAGCTGCTGAGGGATCGGGCCGTAGGCATGGAAGGCGAGGGCCAGGCGCGGGAAGCGCAGCGGCTCGGTGCGGCCGATCGTCTCGGGGGCGCCGAAGTTGGTGTTGCCATCAGGCTCGAAGAACACGACGTGCGTGGGATCGGCGGCCTGGATGGTCCCGATGAGGCCGTCGGGAAGCGCATTGGTGGTGTGGTTGACCGCGCACGACTTGGGCTCCTTGAGCGTGCCCCCGTAGTCGCACTGCAGCTCGGCGTCGACGTTCTTGACCAGGTAGTCGTTGGGCTCGTTGTAGATCTCGTAGCCGAGGACGGCGGGGTTGCCGCGGAAGTGGGCGGCAACCGCCTGCCACACGCGGGCGTACTGGCCCTGCAGGTCGCCGCGCACGTCGTTGGCGAAGAAGTGATGGATCGCCGTCCGGATCGTGCCGTTCAGCCAGAAGCTGCCCCAGCCGGCCGACGGATGAAACGGCGCGCCGCCGGTGCACGTCGCCCACAGCGGCGCGCCCTCGCCGTTCCACGGGGTGTTGCCCTTCGTGTTGAAGAACGCGGAGCCGTAGGCGTCGGAGTGCATGTCGACGATCACGCGCAGGCCGGCGTGGCGCAGCAGGGAGACGATGTGGTCAGTCCGGGCCAGGTAGGCGCGGAGGGTGGCCGCGTTGTAGGGGTCGGTGCCGGCTGTGAACTTGGGGAACGGCGTGCCCGGCTTGTGGGGAGCGCAGTAGTGCGGGTCGTTGATCCCCGCGTCGTGCGGCCCGGGCTCCAGGCCCTCCCAGATGATCCCCAGCCGCACGACGTTGAGCCCCAGGTGGGCCAGGGTGCGGGCGTCGGCGGCGGTGAAGCGGCGGGCCGGGTCGGTGGCGTCGGGGGAGAGCACGTAGGCCAGCCGCGGGCCCTGGGCGGGACCCACGCACGGCGTCCCGGGCACGGGCATGTCCACCGAGCCGCCGCCGCACTTGGCCACCAGGTTGGCCCCGTGGAGCTGGAGCAT
>DASXCN010000141.1:0-4626 GCA_036491155.1 Solirubrobacteraceae bacterium
GCGCTGGGTCTCATCCATCCCCATACGCTCCGCCAGCCGCAGCGCGATCAGACACGCACGGATCATGTGCTCCATCGGTTGACCCAGGCCCAGATCAGTACCCAGCGAAAGCAGAGCGACCAGCTCCGCAAGGCCCACCTCCGACCGCTGCCCCGGCAACGACACAGCGAAAGTCTATGACCGGTGCTGGAGGATCTCTTTCAGCTGCTCCAGGTCCTTGCGATTGGCGCGCGCCATCGCGCGGCTCATCATTGGCGCCGCCACCTTCGCGAAACCCGCCGGTTCGCCACGGTTACGGAGGGTCATCGCGGTCCCCCCGGGCGCGTCTTCCCAGCTGTATGTCGTCTCCATCGGGAACGGTCCCTCGGAGGTGCTCATCACGAACCGGTCGCCGGGGACGTGCTCGCGGACCTCGTAGGTGTACTCGAGCCGCCGACCCAGGAAGGTCGCCACGAACGCGAGCCGCGAGCCGACCGCCAGCGGCGGCTGGGTCAGCCAGTCGACGCGGCTGATGTTCTCGTACCACGCGGTCGCGTTGTCAGGGTCGGCGGCGTATGCGGCGACGTCCGCCCTTGGTCTTGCGATCTCGATCCGTGACAGTACGTCGACGGCCACTTGGCTCACCCCTCTGGCGGCGTCCGAGCGACCGCCAGATAATCGTCCGACTGCATCAAGGCGAGCTCAGATGCTGCTTGAGCGGCTCCCAATACATCTTGACCCACCCGGCCGCCAGATCGTCGTGGGCCTCCTCGGGAAAGCTGGTGTGGTCGAGCACGAGCGTGGTGACACCACCGCCGCCGTCCTCGAGCTGGAATTGGACGATGGAGTACTGCCCCTCGGGCCATGAGGCGGCTCGCCAGGCCTGGACCAGCCGGCGATTGGGGACGAGTTCGATGTTGCGGCCGGTGATGTGGTCGCCGAACAGCGAGAACGCCGAACCGGCATCAGCGGTGAGGGTCACGGCACCGCCGGTCACCTGGCCGAACTCCTCGGCGTCGGTGAGCGCTTGATAGACGCGTGCGCAGTCGGCGTCGACCGTGATCTCCTGGTGGATCACGTGAGACATGGTCTCTCCTTCGTCACGGATCATTTCACGGCGATACTACACCACTTGGTTTAGTGATGCCTCCAGGCCGGCGAAACAGGCCTGCCATCCGGCAGCGAACATCTCACGCTGAGGATCAGACTGGACGCGGGTGTGGTCCAGTTGGATCTCGGTGAATGGTCCGAGCTCCCGGAACGTGATCGTCACGACTGTCTGTGACGCGCCCGCCGGTACCGGGCCGACGCTCCAGCCGAACACGAGGCGCTCCGGTGGGGCGATCTCGCGGAAGCTCCAGATGAGATCGTCGACGTGGCCATCCTCGCGCCGGACACGAAGCCGATACGCACGGCCGACGGCCAGCTCGCCGTCCACCGTGATGACCGTCGCCCCAGCGGGGCCGAACCACGCGCGCAGACGCCCGGGGTCCACCCATGCATCGAACGCGTCCTCACGCGCCGCGCGTACCCGACGCACGATGCGCAACCCGTCCGGAAGCCTCTCGATCATCGCGCGGTCCGTGACACGAGGCAGATCAATCGCGTGCCGAGCCGCCGAGGTGCGCGGCGAGCGAGTCAAACTGCTGCTCCCAGAACTGGCCGTAGTCACCGAGCCACGCCTGGGCGACCCGGAGCGGGCCCGGGACGAGCTGACAGCGCCGTACCCGACCCTGCTTTCGGTCCTCGATCAGCCCCGCATTCAAGAGCACCGAGATGTGCTTGGCGATCGCGTTGAGCGACATCTCGAGCGGCTCGGCAAGCTCGGAGACCGAGGCCTCTCCGCCGGCGAGCTGGCGAATGATCGACCTCCGAGCCGGGTGGCCCAGCGCGGCATACACCGCGTCGAGCCCGCTCGCCTGTCGCTGCACCATGTGGTGAACGATAGCGGGACCCCTGGTCAGGGTGTAACGCCAGCCACGCCCGACGCACTAAGTGACACCGAGCCACCCGGCAAGCAGAGCACCAGCTCTGCCAGCAGGCCCAGGAGTGGATCACGTCGTGTTCGGGCCGGGCGCCGAGCCGAGGCCGCGCCCCTCAGCGCGTGCGCCACGCTCGAGGAGGCGCTCACCGTGGCTCGACGGCGACGTCGGCGAGCGGATTTGGCAGTCCGAGTGGCTGGTCCGGCGGCTGGCGCTGGGCGACGTGTAACGGCCGGCGCTCTCAGGCGACCAAAGATTGATCAACCCATCTCCCTGAGGAGCGAAACATGTCCAGCAAGGACTCCCCCATCCACCACGGCACCTTCGCAGAAGGCGAGGCGCACCCCGACAGTTACGCAGGCGGGGACCATGTCGGCGGCTTCGCCGAGGGCGAGGCCCACCCCGACACCTTCGCCGGCGAGGACCACCTCGGGACATTTGCCGAGGGCGAGGCACATCCCGAGGGCGACGTGGCCGAGGGCCACGTCGGGAGCTTCGCGGAGGGCTCGGAGCACTCGGAGACGCAGTGAGCGACGCGCGCGCCGGCTCAAACGGCGGCGGGGGCGTGGTCTGGCACCGCGTCCTCGCTCCGAGCGACCTGCCCGAGGGCCGGGTACCGCGTCGCTAGGCGCGGTGCTCCGGGTTGGCGTAGTCGAACCGGCATCCGGCATCCCACAAGGCCACCTGGTTGCCGTGGGCGGGGATACCGCCGGCGTCCTTGATCATCCGCGCCAGGTGCAGCAGGTTCCAGGTGAGGAAGGTGGTGTTGCGGTTGGTGAAGTCGTTCTCCGGGCCACCGGAGCCGGCGTCCAGATAGCTCGGCCCGGGTCCCGCCTCGCCCAGCCAGCCAGAGTCGGCCTGGGGCGGAATGACGAAGCCGAGGTGTTGCAGCGAATAGAGGATGTTCATGGCGCAGTGCTTGGCGCCGTCCTCGTTGCCGGTGATGATGCAGCCGCCGACCCGGCCGTAGTACGCCCACTGCCCGTCGTCGTTGAGCAGATGGCTGTTCCCGTATAGGCGCTCGATGACGCGAGTGCACACCGAGGACTTCTCGCCGAGCCAGATCGGTGACAGGAGCACCAGGATGTCGGCCGCCATCACCTTGGCGAAGATCTCCGGCCACTCGTCGCGCTCCCAGCCGTGCTCCGTCATGTCCGGGTAGACCCCGGTGGCGATCTCACGGTCGATCGCACGCACGACGTGCACTTCGACACCCAGCCGCCGCATGATCGCGATCGACTGGTCGGCCAGGCCCTGGGTGTTGGAGACCTCCGGCGAACGCTTGAGCGTGCAGTTGACGTAGATTGCCTTCAGGTCGCTGAAGTCCCAGCGCGACGCCGCGCAGAGCTCCTCCTGGCGTGCGTCCAGAACGGTCCCCATGGTGTGTCCCTCCGTGTGAGTTCGGTGTGGTTGTCGTCCAGTCGCGCGAGCGGGCGTTTCGTTACGCAATGCCGACCGCAACATGGGGCTCGCGCCGAGCCTCCGAACCGCGGTCGAGCCGGCTGCTCGGCCGGCACGACAATGGTTCGCCGGGCGCGCCTATGGCTCGTCAGTCAGCTGGCGGTGGTGGCCGCGCAGCCGGACTGAGGCCTGCCCGTTGGTGCGGACCGGAGCGAGCAGGACAATACGCTCACCGGCGCGGATCGTCATGGTCGCGAGCGCGGGGGTCATCTCGCCTGCATCGGTGACTGCCACCACCACTGCGCCGTCCGGCCAGGGCACCTCGCTGATGCGGCGCCCGGCCGCGAGTGAGCCGGCGGTGATACTGATGTCGACGATCTCGTAGCCGTGAAGCGGCGCGCTGGACTGAACCGCGGCCCGCTCCGGATCATCGGCGCCGAAGTCCGCGGCGACCGCACCGGCCCTGATACCGCGACCCGCGGCGTCGACGCTGTGCGCCAGCGCGGCCAGGACGTCGCGGCGGGTGATCCAGCCACGTAGGTGCTCGCGGTCCCCGGAGAGGACGGGCAGGCCGGACCGCCCATGCAGCGTCAGCTGACGCAGCGCATGCTCAAGCGTTTCATCCTCGAACAGCTCCTGCGGATTCCGGCTGGTCTGGACGATGGCGCCCAATTGCTCCCACTGGTCCTTACCCCGCGCCGGGTCCTCGGAGCGCGTTGCCTGCGGCTGGAGACGCGGCAGCCCGTTGCCGGTCTGGACCGGTTGCATGACGTCGGCGACGCTGAGGGTTTCGAGCACGTTGTCGGGCCGGGGGCGCTCGATGTCGATTCCGCGCCGCAGCAGCTTGGTGGTGTACACGCTGCCGTAGGAGAGCTGCTTGGACAATGCCGCCGCGATGCCGGACGCGAGCATGATGGGCAGCGTCAGCGTGAAGTTGCCAGTCATCTCCACCACACTGGCGATCGCCGTCAACGGGGCCTGCGCAGCTCCGGCAAACACGCCGCCCATCGCCACCACCGCGTACAGCGCGGGTGGTCCCACCGCGGGTCCGAAGACGTGGTGAGCCGCCACGCCGAACGCCATCCCCGCCATCGTGCCGATGAACAGCGATGGCGCGAACACGCCGCCCGAGCCGCCGATCGACAGTGTCAGGCTCGCCGCGACGACCTTGCCGACCAGGAACAGCAGGATGAGCCCGATCACGACGTGCCCGGCGATCACCGAGTCCATCACCGGATACCCCACGCCATACATCTGGGGCAGG
>DASXCN010000142.1:0-9703 GCA_036491155.1 Solirubrobacteraceae bacterium
ACGTAGATCTCGATCCGGTAGCGAAAGCCGAAGAGCCGCTCGGCCCGTGGGCGAAACCACACCACCGGGTCAAACGGCGACAGCAGCGCCCGCGCCTCGATGCGTCGCGGGCGCCGCGCCGCCGGCCACAGGTAGGCGGGCGCGCCCCATCCCGGAACCTCCACCTCGACAAGCTCGCCCGCGGCCGCCAGCTCCGCCACGCGGGCCTTGGAGTCAGCGCGGGGCAAGCGGAAGTAGTCGCCCAGGTCGGGCTCGGTGGCCACGCCGAGCGCCGCCGCGGCGATGCGCACCAACTCGCGCTGGGCGTCGGCGGGATCAGGCGTCGGCGCGGCGACGATCTCGGGCGGCAGGACGCGCTCGGGCAGGTCGTAGAGGCGCTCGAAGTTGACCCGGCCCGCGGCCACCACCTGACCGGTGTAGAAGAGGTACTCGAGCGCGACCTTGCCATCGTGCCAGTTCCACATGTCGCCAGGCGGCCGCTTGGGACGCGGGATCCCCGTGGCGCTGGCGCGGATGGGGCCCTGTTGCACCACCAGCTCGAGCGTGTCGGCGACGAGGTCCGGCTGCTCACGGATGACACGACGGATGGACCCCCACGCCTCGGCATCGACGTCGGCCATCCGCCAGCGCAGCAGCGGGTGGCTCTCGATCGGCAGCAACGACGCCTCGTGGGCCCAGTACTCGACCAGACGCCGCGTCGGCCGCGGCGTGTCGTGGCCGGAGAGCCGATCCAGCAGGGCCCGGTCATAGGGCCCCAGGCGCGAGAACACGGGCATGTAGTGCGCGCGGGAGAACACGTTGACCGAGTCGAGCTGGAGCACGCCGAGACGCGTCACCAGGTCGCGGATCTGGCGGGTGCCCGCCGGCTTGGCCGGCCGCGGACGACCGAATCCCTGGGCGGCGAGCGCGATGCGGCGCGCGGCGGCGGCCGTCAACTTCGGGGGCGCGGCGGTGGTCACCCACGCACTGTGCCGGATGCAGCGGCCAGATGCGGTCCGCGGCGCTCGGCCGTGAATAACATGTGCTCCGTGCCCGCGCCCCAGCGTCTGGCCATCGCGCAGGTGACCCCATTTGCGTGGGAGGTGGCCAACGAGGTCAACGACTACGTCGCGCGGGTGTCCGGTGAGCTGGCGGCCCGCGGCCACCGCGTCCTCATCGTCGCTCCGTCGGAGTCGGCCGCGCTCGTACGCGACAGCCGCCGCACCCTGCGCTCGCACCCCGAGCAGTTGCTCAACGACGCCGACGGCGCGCCGGCCGTGCTGGGTGTCGGCGAGGTGCTGCCGTTCGCGCCCGCCCGGCGACGCATGGCCTCGCTGCCCGTCGACGTGGCGCGGACCATCGAGGAGGCGCTCGCCACGCTGCCGCTCGACATCGTCAACGTCCACGAGCCGTTTGCCCCCAGCGCGTCGAGCGCAGCATTGCGCCACTCGCGGGCGCTCAACGTCGGCAGCTTCCACGCCCCCACCGAGCGCGTGCTGTCCACTCAGCTCACAGGTCCGCTGTCGCGACTGCTGTTCTCGCGCATGGACGCGCGCACCGCGAGCTACGCGGCCACACGCAACCTGCTCCAGCGCTACTTCCCGGGCGAATACACCGTGATCGCGCCCGGCGCCGACGTCGCCCCGGAGCGCGCGACGGCCCAGGTGCCCGAGATCGTCATGGTAGCCACCGAGGAGCGCGCTGCGCTGCGCATCTTCCTGCGCGCACTGCGTGCCCTGCCGCCCGAACCGGCGTGGCACGCCACCGTGTGGTACCCGCGCCCCACGGCGCCACCGGCGACGCTCACACGGCTGCTCCGCGAACGGGTCACCTTCGTCGAGGCCTCCGAGCGGGATGAGGCAGAGCTGCTGAAGAGCGCCGACATCGCTGTCTTCGCCTCCGAGGGTCTGCGGGCGACCCCGGGGACGCTCGTGCGGGCGCTGGGCGCGGGAGCGGTACCTGTGGCCTCGCGGCTGCCCGCCTACGAGGAATCGCTGGGCGAGGGGGAGGCCGGCTTCATGTTCGAGCCCGGCGAGACGGCGACGCTGGCCGCGCACCTGCAGCGCCTGGTCGCCGAGCCTGAGCTGCGCGAGCGCGCCGGCCGCGAGTCGGCGCGGCTGCGACGCTTGCTGGGCTGGGGCCGCGTGACCTCGGAGCTCGAGGCCATCTACTTCGATCTCGCCGGCCGGCGCCGCGATGACGCCGGCGACACCTCGATGCGGGGCCGCCTGCGGTCCCGGCCGCTCATCGACGTCGACCTGCACATGCATACCGACCACTCCTATGACTGCGCCACCCCGGTCGAGGTCCTGCTCGCCGAGGCGCGCGCGCGCGGGCTGGGCGCGATCGCCGTCACCGACCACAACGAGATCTCGGGCGCGCTCGAGGCTCGGGCGAAGGCCAACGGGATCAAGGTCATCGTCGGCGAGGAGGTCAAGACCAAGGAGCAGGGCGAGGTGATCGGCCTGTTCATCGAGGAGAAGATCCCGCGGGGGATGACGCTGCAGGAGACGATCGCCGAGATCAGGCGCCAGGGCGGGCTGGTCTATGTGCCCCATCCCTTTGACCGGATGCACTCCGTCCCCGACTACGAGCACCTGCTCACCGTCATTGACGACGTCGACGCCATCGAGGTCTTCAACCCGCGCATCGCGATCTCCGAGTTCAACGAGGAGGCGGTCCGCTTCGCGGCCAAGTACCGCATCCCCGCCGGGGCCGGTTCAGACGCGCACGTGCCTCAGGGTCTGGGCTCCGTGCGGATCCGCATGCGAGATTTCAACGGGCGCGACGAGTTCCTGGAGTCGCTGCGCGACGCCGACATCATCCGCAACCCGGCCAGCCTTCTCTACGTGCAGGCGCTGAAGTTTCTGCAGACCAAGGCGATGCCCGGAGCGGCCCGCCGCGCGAGCCGTGAGCGCCGGGTCAGACGTGCGACCGGGCGCAAGTCCTGATGCAGCCGCAAGGACAAGCACGGGGTCCGTCCAATCCGACTGGGGTGCCGGCAACCGACGACGAGATCCGAGAGAAGTACCTCGAGCGCGCGATCCGCGAGCTCAACGCATTCGCCCGCCGTCTGAGCGACTGCACGCACTGCCCCCGCGGCCAGCTGATGCCGGTACTGGGCTCGGGCCACCCGCAGGCCGACATCTTCATGATCAAGTACTCGGCGCGGCCCTCCGAGGTCGAGGAGGGCGTCGCCTTCTACGGGCGCACCGGCAACGCGCTCATGAAGTCGCTCAAGCGCCTGAACATCGACCCACTGGCCGTGTACGGCACGCTGTGCGTCAAGTGCCCGGTCGCGGATCCCGCGATGGCCGACCCGGCGTGCGTCGCCCGCGTCATCGAGGAGCTGGCGATCGTCCAACCCAAGATGATGGTGGTCATGGGCGAGGACGCGCTCACCGTGGTCAACGATCTGGGCGTCCCGCTCTCGCGCGAGCTGGGCGACACCCCCGGCGAACTGCAGCATTTCACCCCATCGATCGAAGCGCTGTTCGTCCCCAACATCGACGACTCACTGGACGAGGAGAGCGCCAAGCGCGCCTTCTGGTCCGCGTTTCGCGTCCTAGGGCAGTGGTGGGCGGACCTTCCGCCGTACTGAGACTGAGCCGGCAACCGCGCGCCGCCTCGCCAGGAGGGTGTTTTGCATCGTAATCGTGCAAAACACCATCGGCGCGCTCGCACCCAGTCCGCCCGCCATGGGTCAGGCAGCGCGGGCGGAGGCCGTCGGACCGACGCCGAGGTGCTGCCGTAGGAACGCCGCGGTGGCGTCGGTGATCAGCTCCACCGTCGCAGCGTTGTCGTATACGTCGTAGTAGTCGCCGTCGAATTCGACGAGTTGCTTGGGCTCGCGTATCCGCTCATACACCTCGCGCGCGACCTCGGGCGCCGTCACCGTGTCCTGTCGCGCAACGATCATCAGCAGCGGCGTGGGGCTGATCTCCTCGACGAATGCGCCCGGATCGTACGGGGCGATGTGGTCAAGCGAATGGGCCGCGATCTCGTTCCTGAAGCTCGGATGACGCTCCTCGTTGGCGCGATGCCAGTCGTAGCCGTTATCGCCCAGAACCGACTCCGCGCCGTCCGGTGCCGTGATGGCGAGCATCCGCGCCTTGGCGCTGTCGGCGAACGCCAGACGGTCGGCCAGCGCCGTGGCCAGGAACTCCTGGCGCACCTCGGCACTGGCCAGTCGCAGGTACCGCCAGAGCCCGACAGCCGGCACTTGGGCCACCGCCGCGGCGACCCGCGGGTCGTGACTGGCCACCCTTAGGACATGGCCGCCCGCGAACGAGGTGCCCCAGAGAGCGATCCGCTGCGGATCGATCCCCGGTTGTTCAGACAGCCAGGTGATCGCGTTGCGCATGTCAGCGATCTGGGCTTCGGGGATGACCTGTTGGCGCGGGCCGCCCTCGGACTCGCCGAGGTAGCGATAGTCGATGGTGAGGACCGCCACCCCCTCGCGGGCGAACGCGCCCGCGTACATCGGCAGATACATCTTCCGGACGCTGGCAAAGCCGTTGCCCATGATCAGCCCGGGCAAGGGCCGGTCAACGCCCTCCGGTCGATAGAGAGTGGCCGCGCATCCCACGCCTTCGCTTTGGAATGAGACCTCTTGGGCTCGAATGCTCACGAGTCAAGCTCCTTCCAGTTCGAGGACAGACAAGCATCAGTGTACTGATAATGCACAGGTACCTGTCTGGGCGCGGCCTAAACTATCCGCTATGGGCATGCCACTCGACGAACGCCTGGGCACCGACATCCGGCGCGTTCATCAGGAACTGATGGCCGTCAAGCACGAGGCGCTAAAGGCTGCCGGCCTGACCGTGCCGCAATACAGCGCTCTGTACTTCGTCAAGGAGTCCCCGGGGATCTCGGGTGCCGAGCTGGCCCGCCAATGCCTGGTAACCCCGCAGACGATGGCCGCCGTCCTGCGCAACCTCGAGAGCAGCGGGCTCATCGATCGCCACCCTCATCCATGGCATCGCAACGTCGTCGAGACCAAGCTCACCGCCACCGGCCGCCGCGCGCTCGTGAGCGCGGACGCCGCCGCCAGCAGGATCGAGCGCCGGCTCGCCGACCGCTTCACCGCACACGAGCGCGACACCCTGCGCCGGCTCCTGCGCGAGTGCAGCGCCGAGCTCGCGGTGATCGCCGACGAGGCCTAGGCCATCGTGAGGACGATCTTCCCGAGCTTGCCGCCGCGCTTGAAGTGCTCATAGGCGGCCGGGGCATCAGCCAGCGAATACGTCTCGGCGACGGGCACCTTCACGACGCCCGAGGCGAAGAGCGGCAGGACCGAGCGCTCCATGGCGCGGGCGGTCGCGGCCTTGAGCTCGAGTGGGCGTGCGCGAAGCGTCGAGCCGTGGATGCGGGCCCGCTTCATCATGACCAGCCGCAGATCGATCTCGCCGGTCGAGCCGCCGCCCACTCCGATCACCGCGATCCGCCCGCCGGTGTTGAGCGCCTTGAGGTTGTCCATCAGGTTCATGGCTCCGACGAGCTCGAGGATCACGTCGTACGGGCCCCGGTCGTGGAAGGCGTCGGGTACACACACCGCTGCGCCGAACTCGCCCATCGCATCGTGGAGGTCGGTGTTGCGCACGGTGGCGGTGACCCGTGCACCGGCCGCCTGACCGAGCTGCACCGCTGCGGAGCCCACGCCGCCGGCGGCTCCGTGGACCAGCAGGTGCTCGCCCATCACCAGGCCGGCCTGGGTGAAGACCGCGTCGTGGGCGGTGGTGAAGACCTCGGGCAGCCCGCCGGCCTCGGGCCAGGTCAGGTTGTCGGGCACCGGCATGAGGATGCGTTCGTTGACGGTGGCGAGCTCGGCCTGGCCACCGCCGCCGACGATCGACATCACCCGATCGCCGATCTGGAAGCGCTCGGCGCCGGGTCCGCGGTCCACGACCTCGCCGGCCAGCTCGAGTCCTGGAATGTCCTGGGGCGAGCCCGGCGGGGCGGGATAGTGTCCGGCGAGCTGCATCATGTCGGCGCCGTTGAGGCCGGCGGCGTGCACCTTGACCAGCACTTCGCCGGAGCCGGGGACCGGGTCGGGATGCTCCTCGACCGTCAGCTGCTTGTCGTTGATGGTGGCGGCGCGCATGGCGGTGACAGTACCTGAGCGTGGCGGCGCTTACCCGCGGCGGCGCACCAGCTCGGCCACGCACTCGATGTGCGGGGTCTGGGGGAACATGTCGACAGGCCGGACGCGGACGAGTTCGTAGCCGGCCTCGACAAGCTGCGCGGCGTTGGGCGCCAGCGTCGTCGGGTTGCATGACACGTAGACCACGCGTGACGGTGACGCCTCGATGATCCGTCGCACGACCTTCTGTGAGAGGCCGGCGCGCGGCGGGTCGACGACCAGGACGTCGGGACGCCCGGCGCGCTCCACCAGCTCGCGCATGGCCAGGCGCACGTCCCCGGCGAAGAAGTGCGCGTTGTCGACCTCGTTGGCGCGTGCGTTGGCGATGGCGTCGGAGATCGCCTCGGGCACCAGCTCGAGCCCCCACACTTCGGCCACGCGCGGCGACATCAGCAGCCCGATGGTGCCGATGCCGCAGTACAGGTCATAGACGCGCTCGAAGCCGACCGGAGCGGCGAACTCGATGGCGAGCTGGTACAGGCGCTCGGCCATCTCGGTGTTGGTCTGGAAGAAGGCCGCCGAGGAGATCTCGAAGCGCATGCCTCCCAGCACCTCCTCAAAGCGGTCAGAGCCGGCCAGTAACTCGGTGTTGCCGCCCTGGGTGGTCTCGGCGACGCTGTCGACCTGCGTCCACAGCACGCCGTCAAGTCCGGCACCGGCACGGATGAGCCCCTCGCGGTCAAGCTCGCCGACGCTGGTGACCAGCCGCACCTGGACGGCATCGCTCCGGCGTCCCTCGCGCACGACGAGGTTGCGCAGCAGCCCTTCGCCGCTGCGCCGGTCATAGGCGCTCAGGCCTTCTGCACGACACCACGCGACGATCTGCTCACGGGCGGCGTTGGCGCGCTCGGAGGCCAGCAGGCAATCGCCCATGGCCACGATCTCGTCCCAGCGCCCCGGAGCATGGAAGCCGCAGACCAGTGCGCCGGCGGCATCGGTGCCGAAGGAGTACTCGAGCTTGTTGCGATAGCGCCACGGTGACGTCGCGGGCACGATTGGCTCAAGCGCGAAACCGTCGAGCTTGCCGATCCGCCGCAGTGCGTCGTCCACCTGCGCCTGCTTGACCTCGAGCTGGCGCTCGTAGGACAGCACCTGCCACGGCGCGCCGGGATGATCGGCGACCGGCGCGATCCGGTCGGGTCCGGGAGCGAGGATCTCGACGGCGCGCGCCTCGGCATAGGCCCGCTTGCGCTTGCCCACCACCGCGCGGACGCGGTCTCCGGGGACGGCGCCGCTGACGAACACGACGTAGCCCTCGATCCGGGCCACACCCGCGCCGCCGAAGGCCAGCGTGTCGATGGTGAGCTGAAGCTCGTCGCCGCGCTGAGGGCGCGATTGGGTGGGGGGTGCGGTGGACATGTGGGCCTAGACAAGTAGCAGGCCACTGTCACCCGGACGCGCGAGGCGCCCGGGCGTCATGGTTACGACGTTGCCGCGAGCGCGGACTAGGCCAGCGATTTCTCGAGCGCACCCACCACCGACTTGCGGTTGGCGTGCTTGCGCTCGTAGGTGAGCACCTTGCGCAACTCGGGCTTCTTGAGCTCCTTGATGCGAGTCTGCACCTGGACAGCGTTGAGCTCGTCGTAGCCGAGGATGGGGAACGACGGACCGACCCCGGCGGCGCGGCGCGCGCGGTCGGCGCCGCGCACGATGCGGTCAACAGAATCGCTGCCGCGCGCGCGCTTGGTCGCCGCGCCGGCCTTGCCGAGCAGCGACTCGATCTCCTTGACCACGTCGTTGCCCTGGCCGCGACCGCGACGCACCAGTTCGGAGACGAGATCGTTGGCGTCCTTACGCGTGACGCGCCCGCGCGAAGCGGCGTCGTCCATCGCCTCCTGAATGTGGCTGCGGGTCAGCATGACCACGTCGCGCGGCTTGATGACGCCCTGGGCGAGCTGCTCGGCGACGGAGACCACGCCGCCGCCACTGGCGCGTGTGGTCTTGGTCGACGCGGACTTGGCGCTTGTCCTGGTGCTCTTGGCGCCGGCAGTCGCCGCAGTGGCGGTGCCCTTGGCTCCGCCACGCGCACTGCGGGCGGTCCGGGCAGCGCTAGCGCGGGCGGTCTTGGCGGTAGTGGCTGCGGACTTGGCCGTGGACTTCGCGGCGGACGACGTCTTCGCGGCACCGCCCTTGGCCGTGCTTCGCGTCTTGGCAGCGCCGGACTTGGCCTGCGTGGCGGTGTTGCCCGCGGCCTTGCGCGCGCTGGTGGCGGTGGACTTGGCGCCGGTGCGAGCGGCTGCCTGCGTGGCCCGCGCGCCGGTGCTACGCGAACTGCTCGCGCGGGTGGCGCCGGATCGCGACGAGGACGATGAGGTTGAACGGCCGGACGACGAGCGTTTGGCGGGGGGCATACGGAAGGCTCCTGCTCCTTATTGGCTTTGCTGGCGCGTGGCGCGAGCAGATGATGGGTCCTGCGTCGCTGCGGCGAATCTACCCAATCTGCGCGCACTATGCGCGAAACGGGCGCAAGCTTTCAGGCTAGGAGCAGTTCCAGCAACGCCTTCTGCGCGTGACGCCTGTTCTCCGCCTGGTCCCAGATGCGCTGCCGGTCACCGTACAGGACCTCCGCGGTGATCTCGTCTCCGGGGTGAGCGGGGAGGCAGTGCAACGCGATGGCGTGCGGCGCGGCGAGGTCCAGCAGCGCGTCGTCGATGCGGTAATCCGACAGTGCGCGGCGGCGCTCATCGGCGGTCGCCGGATCGTCACTCATGCTCACCCACACGTCGGTGTACACCGCGTCGGCGCCGTCGACGGCGGCGCGCGGATCGTCGGTCAACTGGGCGCCGGCCACGGGCTCGAGCTGGTACCCCGCGGGCGCGGCCACACGCACGTGTACCCCTGCCAATGCACCGACGAGCGCCAGTGACCGTGCCACGTTGTTGCCGTCACCCACATAGGCCAGTGTCAGTCCGTCAAGTGAGCCGAATGCCTCGCGCAGTGTCAACAGGTCGGCCAGCGCCTGGCAGGGATGGTGCTTAGCGGTGAGCATGTTGATGACGGGGACGCTGGCGTACTGGGCAAGCTCCTCGACTTCCTCGTCGGGGCCGGTGCGGATGCCGATCGCGGCGACATTGCGCGACAGGATGTAGGCGGTGTCGCGGATCGACTCGCCGCGGCTGAGCTGGAGCTCGCCGGTGCGCAGCACCATGGGATGCCCGCCCATCTCGGCGATGCCCGCCTCGAACGACGTGCGGGTCCGCGTGGACGCCGCCTGGAAGATCAGCGCGACCGAGCGGCGCACCAACACGTCGGAGCTGTCGGGCGCGGCCTTGAGCTCGGCGGCGCGGTCCAGAAGGGCACCGAGCTCCTCGCCGCTGAGCTCGGTTCCGGTGAGGAAGTGGCGTGGCACGGGCCGCAGTGTACGTTGGGCCGCGTGGAGTTGCGGGTGCTGACGTGGAACCTCTTTCATGGCCGCTCGGTGCCGCGCGCCGGGGGCGACCTCCTCGACGCGTTCGCCGCAGCGCTCCAGGACTGGGAGTGGGACGTCGCGCTCCTGCAGGAGGTTCCGCCGTGGTGGACCGCGCCACTGGCCGAGCGCCTGGGCGCCGAGTACCGTCAAGCGCTCACCTCGCGCAACGCCCT
>DASXCN010000143.1:0-4867 GCA_036491155.1 Solirubrobacteraceae bacterium
CGGAACACGTCGAGCGCGGCGCCGGCGACCTTGCCGGAGTCCAGGGCCGCCTTGAGGTCCTCGTCGACGACCAGAGGCCCGCGGGCCACGTTGAGGATGCGGACGCCGTCGCGGCACTTGGCCAGCACCTCGGCGTTGAGCCAGCCCTCGGTGTCCGGCGTCTTGGGCAGATGCAGGGTGATGAAGTCCGCCGCCGCGTACACGTCGTCGGGCGAGGCGGCCTGCTCGACCCCCAACTCGCGGTAGCGCTCGGCCGCGACGTAGGGGTCGAAGGCCACCACGTGCATGTTGAACCCGCGCGCCCGCTGGGCCACGAGCTGGCCTATGCGCCCGAAGCCGAGGATGCCGAGGGTCTTCTCGTAGAGCTCGACGCCCGAGAACTTCGAGCGCTCCCACGCCCCGCCGGTCAGCGACGCATGCGCCTGGGGCACGTTGCGAGCCAGCGCCAGCAATAGCGCCATGGTGTGCTCGGCGGCGGTGATGACGTTGGACTCGGGAGCGTTGGCGACGACGATCCCGCGCTTGGTGGCGATCGGCACGTCGACGTTGTCCACGCCCACCCCCGCGCGTCCCACCGCCCGCAATCGGGTGGCCTTGGCCAGCAGGTCGCCGTCGAGCTTGGTGGCCGAGCGGATGAGGATCCCCTCGTAGTCGCCGATGCGCTGCTCGAGCTCGGAGCGGTCCCAGCCGACGCCGACGTCGACTTCGAAGTGCTCACGCAGGAGGTCGACCCCGGAGTCGCCGATCTTCTCGGCGACGAGGACTCGGACCCCGCCCACCCCACTCATGACCGCTCCAGAACCCAGTCGATGCACGCGGTGAGCGCCTGCACGTCGGCGGGGTCGGTGGCCGGGAACATCCCGATGCGCAGTTGATTGCGGCCAAGCTTGCGGTAGGGCTCGACGTCGACGATCCCGTTGGCACGCAGCGTCGCTGCCAGCGCCGCGGCATCGACGCCGTCGTCGAAGTCGATGGTGCCCACGACCAGCGAACGCTTGGCCGGATCAGAGACGAACGGGGTCGCGCTGGGGTGGGCCATCGCCCACTCGTACAGGTGCGTGCTCGAGGCGGTCGTGCGCTGCACCATCGCGTCAAGGCCGCCCTGCTCGAGCATCCAGCCCAGCTGGCTGTCGAGAAGGAGCAGGGTCACGATCGCCGGGGTGTTGTAGGTCTGGTCCTTGCGGGAGTTCTCCAGCGCCGTGGGCAGCGAGAGGAAGTCCGGCACCCACCGGCCGTCGTCCCCGGCGGCCAGCTCCTCGATGCGCGCGATCGCCGCGGGGCTCATCGCCGCCAGCCACAGGCCGCCGTCGGAGGCAAAGCCCTTCTGCGGGGCGAAGTAGTACACGTCGGCGTCGGCGGCGGTGAGCGGCAGCCCGCCCGCGCCCGACGTGCCGTCGATGAGGACGAGCGCGCCCTCGGTCCCCGCGGGCCGGGTCACCGGCACCATCACTCCGGTAGAGGTTTCGTTGTGGGCCCACGCGATCGCGTCGAAGGGCTCTGAGCCGAGATCCTCCCCCGGCGTGGGGGCGTCGCCCGGCTCGGCCGCGACGGTGACCGGCTTGCGCAGGAACGGCGCCGCCCTGGTGCAGGCGGCGAACTTGGAGGAGAACTCGCCGTAGGTGAGGTGCAGCGACCGCTCCCGGATCAGGCAGCAGGTGGCGGCGTCCCAGAACGCGGTGGTGCCGCCGTTGCCCAGCAGCACCTCGTAGCCGTCGGGCAGCGAGAGCAGCTCCGTGATTCCCGTCCGGACGCGGCCCACCAGCTGGCGAACCGGCTTCTGGCGGTGGGAGGTGCCGATGAGGGCGGAGCCCGGCCCGACGACATAGTCCAGCTGCTCGCGGCGCACGCGCGAGGGCCCGGAGCCGAAGCGCCCGTCCAGGGGCTTGAGCTCGTCAGGGATCCTGAGATCAGTGGTGGTCTGGGTCATGTCGCGGGAGAAACGGGGCTGGTGAGGCACGTGCCCGGGAAGGGCGAGCGCTACTCCTGGAAATCGGTGTCGATCCAGTCCATCTGGGCGCGCAGCTCCTTGCCCACGACCTCCACCTGATGGCCGGCCTGCTCGGCGCGCATGCGCTTGAAGTTCTCCTGGCCCGCGCGGTTCTCGGCGATCCACTCGCGCGCGAAGTCGCCGGACTGGATCTCCTGCAGGACCTTCTTCATCGCGTCGCGCGTCTCGGGGCCGATGATCCGCGAGCCGCGGGTCATGTCCCCGTACTCGGCGGTGTTGGAGATCGAGTAGCGCATGCCGCTGATCCCCTTCTCATACATGAGGTCCACGATCAGCTTGAGCTCGTGCAGGACCTCGAAGTAGGCCAGGCGGGCGTCATAGCCCGCGTCGGTCAGGGTCTCGTAACCGGCGCGCACCAGCTCGGTGACGCCGCCGCAGAGCACCGCCTGCTCGCCGAAGAGGTCGGTCTCGGTCTCCTCCCTGAAGCTCGTCTCGATGACGCCGCCGCGGGTCCCGCCGATCCCCTTGGCGTAGGCCAGCGCCAGTCCCAGCGCATCGCCCGACGCGTCCTGCTGGACCGCGACCAGGCAGGGGACGCCTGAGCCCTCCAGATACTGGCGGCGCACGAGGTGACCGGGGCCCTTGGGCGCGACCAGCGCCACGTCGACCTCGGGCGGTGGCGCGATCTCGTCGTAGTGGATGGAGAAGCCGTGGCCGAACAGGAGCATGTTCCCGGCGGCGATCCCGTCCTTGAGACCGCCCTCCCAGATCTGTCCGTGAAGCTCGTCGGGCGCGAGCAGCATCACGATGTCGCCCTCGCTGGCGGCGTCGGCGGGCTCCATCACCTTCAGGCCGTGGGCCTGCGCCTTGGCCACACTGCTCGAACCGGATCTCAGGCCGACGACGACGTCGACGCCGGAGTCCTTGAGATTGAGGGCATGGGCGTGGCCCTGAGAGCCGTAGCCGATGATGGCGACGGTCTTGCCGTCGAGCTTGGAGAGGTCTGCGTCGTCGTCGTAGTACATAGGGTTCGCAGGCTACAAGGCGCGGGCTGCGAACCCTTCGTCGACGAGTGCTCGGCCCAGCGGCTATCCGCCGCCGAAGCGTTGCTGCAGCGCCATCACGTTGTTGACGTATGCGCGCGTGTCGGAGTACATGCCATGGGCCTGGACGGACCCGAGACCCTGGTAATACCCGGCGATGGCCATCTCCGCGTTGCCGCCGGTGTCAGACAGCAGCGAGTGCAGCAACAGCGAACCGGCGCGGATATTGTCGCTCGCCGACGTCGTCGACAGCGGCGGCGGGCCGGCGAGGTGCTCACCGATCCAACTCCACGTCGAGGGCATGATCTGCATCACGCCGACGGCGCCCGTGTGGGAGACCATGCCGTTGTTGAAGCCGCTCTCCTGATCGCCGACGGCCTCGGCCAGCGACGCCGGCACGCCTTCGGTGGCAGCGATCGAGCCGACCGTGGCCGGACTCACCATCTCGGCGGTCGGCTCCGCGCCGCCGCCGCTCGACGGCGACGTCGACACCATCTCGGTGGTGGCGGGCGCCGCGGACGAGCTTCCGCCACCCACGGCGTGCAGGCTGGTGCCGGAGATGAGCAGGCCGGACGGGTCAAGGCCGTTGGCAGCGGCCAGCGCGTCGACGCTCACGCCCAGCCGCGACGCGATGGCGCTCAGCGTCTCGCCCCGCTGGACCACGAAGGACCCGCTCGCGCTCGACACGGCCGGCGTCGCGGTGGAACCCGAGCCGGAGCCTGAGCTGCCGACGGGGTGCAGGGTGGTCCCCGCGATGAGGAGGTGAGACGGATCGAGGCCGTTGGCAGCCGCCAGCGCTTCGACGCTCACCCCCAGCCGCGACGCGATGGCGCTCAGCGTGTCGCCCCGCTGCACCTCATACGCGCCCGCGCCGGTGGACGCGACCGGCGCCTGGGTCGCCGAGGTGGATCCGGCGGCCGAGGACGAGGCGGCCGACTCCCCGGCCGCGGCGCCCTGAGGCGGGATCGCCAGCAGTGAGCCCCTGACGAGCTGCGAGTCCGGCGACATTCCGTTGGCGGCCGCGAGCTGTGAGACGGAAAGCCCATCTGCCGCGGCAACGGAGCTCAGGGTTTCGCCCTTGGCGATGACGTGCTGAAAGGCGGCGGAGGCAGTGGCGGGTGCCCACGCGGCCGCGGCGATGACCAGTGTCAAAAGCAGATATTTCCTTGTGCGCATGAGCGACAGTGTCCCCGCTCTCGCACACCCGGGAAAAGCCTGCAATTGGGCTCTCAGGGTGCAATATCGCTCTCACGCCGTGACGCGCCGTCATGGGCTGCACGGCGCCTTGCGACGTCCGGTTGACGCAGGGTGGCGTCGGGCGGCCCGACGCGAGCGGCGTCAGGCGCTCGCGCGCGCCACCAGCGAGACCCCCGGCAGCATCACCGAGCCGTCAGGCGCGGTGTAGGGGGCGGCGGCGGCGACCATGCGTTCCGCCACCTCGGCCCGCTGCTCGGCGCTGAGCTCGGCGTAGGTGACGCTGAAGCTGGGGGAGCAGTTGGCGCTCTCGGCCACGATCTCCTGCGCGCTGGCGTAGTGACGCTGGAGCGTCACCGGGGTCACGGCGACGTCCGTGAATCCCGAGTCCTCGAGCACCTCGGCCAGCTGACCCTCCCTGGCCATCGCAAACGGCCCGGGAATGTCCGGGTCAGGCGGCTCGGCGTGCCCGAGCGCCACCAGCGCCTGGCCGGGGATCAGCGCCCACGGGTTGCGCTCGCGCGCGTCCCACACGGCCAGAGCGGCGTGTCCGCCGGGTCGCAGCACGCGCCGGATCTCACGCCCCGCCGCCGAGGGGTCGACGGTGAGCATGAGCCCCCAGCGCACGAGCACGGCGTCGACGCTGGCGGTCTCCAGGTCGATCCATTCCAGCTCGAGCTGG
>DASXCN010000144.1:0-24697 GCA_036491155.1 Solirubrobacteraceae bacterium
GCGCAGGTCCAGGGTCAGCGACGCGGTCCGGGCGTAGAGGCGGTCCAAGGTCAGCTTCTGGGGCAGGATCCGCGAGATGTAGTCCTCGACGGGGCGGTCGGAGTCGACGATCTCGCTCTCGGCCTTGTAGGCGATCTGCGACAGGCCGGTGATGCCCGGGCGCACGCCGAGGATCTCGTCGTACTCGATGTCGTGCAGCGCGACGAAGCCGGGATCCTCGGGCCGCGGTCCGATCATGCTCATGCGGCCGCGCAGCACATCCCACAACTGGGGGAGCTCGTCGAGGCGCGCACGTGTGAGCACACCGCCGATGCGCGTGAGGCGGGGGTCGCGATCGAGCGTCAGCGGACCGCCGCGGGCGTCGTCGCGCATCTTGCGGAACTTGAGCATCCGCAAGGGCCGGCCGCGGTAGCCGACTCGACGGACGCGATAGAAGACCGGGCCGGGGGAGTCCAGCTTGATCAGCAGCGCGATGATCGCGAAGACGCCGACGAGGCAGAGGAGGAGCAGCGCGGCCACGACGATGTCGAATGCGCGCTTGCTGTTGTGCCCCGGCGACGTGGCCGGGTTGCGGCTGACGTGGAGTTGCCCGACGTGGTGTCTGCCCGCGCCGACGCGGTGCGCGCCCGCCCCCGCGTGTGCGGCGGCTCCGGCGTGTGCAGGCACAGCAAGCTTGACGGTGTCGTCTTTCATCGCAAATGAGATCGGATACGGCGTTGGGCGCCGTTGCCCCAGCGGTGCTGTCGAGCCGGCCATCCGGGCCATGAGCGCCGCTACCTCTCGGGTCGGCGGCGGCTGCTCCGTCGACGACCGGGTTAACTACGGAACGGGAGAGAACCCCTGAATTCATGGGGTATGGACAGGTGTTGGAGCCCGGCGGGGCTGGCCGTTTGTTCGATCAGCGGCTGGCCCGCGAGGGTTGCCGTATGCGGCGAGGGTTGCCCTATGCGGCGCGGGCGGCCTCGGCGGCCGGGCGCTCGGCGTCGGGCGCCTCGTGCGGCGCTGCGAGCCGCGTCACGGCCGTCGAGATGGCAGCGGCCACCGGGATGCCGGCGGCGACCGGGCGCGGGCGCCGGCGAATGGTGAGCCCGCCGGTTCGCCGATGCACGGACACGCGTTTGCCCGCGAGCATGGCCACCGCCGTCCAGATCAGGACCTTCACGTCCATCAGGCAGCCATAGTCCCTCGCATAGAGGGTGTCCAGCCCGACCTTCTGTGGCAGGATGCGGCCGACGTAGTCGCCGATCAGGTCCGACTGGTCCAGGATGAAGTGCTCCTCGGCGAACGCGAGCTGCGACAGACCGGTGATGCCGGGGCGCACCGAGAGGATGTGCGCGTAGGCGTCGGCGTGCAGAGCGACGAATTCGGGCGCTTCGGGCCGTGGACCCACGATGCTCATGCTGCCGCGCAGAACGTCCCAGAGCTGGGGCAGTTCATCGAGGCGGGTGCGCGCGAGGATCCTCCCGACCCGAGTCAGCCGCGGATCGGCATTGGCGGTCAGGGGGATGCCGCGGGCATCGTCGTGCATCTTGCGGAACTTGAGCATCGTCAGCATGCCCCCGCGGAAGCCGACGCGCCTGACGCGATAGAAGACGGGCCCAGGCGAGTCCAGCTTGACGGCAAGGGCGATGAGGGTCAGCGGGACCGCGAGCAGGATGAGCAGGCTGACCGAGAGGACGATGTCAAACGATCGCTTGGTCAGCGCGCGCCTGCGGCTGACGTGACGTTGCCTGGTGACGCGCGACCGCGAGCCGCCGAACGGCCACGACGCGATCCGCAACAGCTCGTCGGCTCTGATTGATGCATGGGTCCTCGCCCACCGGCGCATGCCGCGTGCTCCTTGTTCCATTCGCAGTTCGCCGACCTGGCCCGGCGCCCAGTCCCTTGTGCCCACCCGCTGAGGCCCCCTGGCCGGCTATGGATCCCCCGGGGCTCTGCCCATGTGCGACGCCGGACGATGCGCCGCAAGCTGCCCCTGTGGTTTCTCAAAGAATAACACGAGATAAGGAGAGATGATGCGCATTTCGGCTAATTCGAACGACATGCGTATGATGCAGCAACAACCAGACGTTGTTGTAAGTAATTAGGGGCAGAGCGGGGAGTTCGTTTGGTGCTCAGGGCCCGCCAGGGCTCAAGAGGAGCCACGGATTGGCCGATTCATCCCTGGTAGCGCCCTTGCACCGTCGTGAGGTGGTGCTACCTTGCTCGGCCTAAAGCTTAAAAAACCTTCTGATCAGAAGGTTTTCCCACAAAAAGGAGCCTAAGGATGCGTAAAGTACTACTTGTCTGTGTATGCGCAATCCTGCTCGGAACCGCGGCCCCCGCTCTTGCGAACTCGCCGTCGCAGGGCGCCTACGGCGGAACCGGGAACAATCAGCTGTCGCAGGTCCAGGGGGACACCTCGAACAAGACCGCCTCGACGAGCAGCAGCACGCTGCCGTTCACCGGTCTGAGCCTGCCGGTTCTGGCCGGCATCGCGGTTGTTCTGCTCGGCGCCGGTGTGACGCTGAGGATCAGGACGCGCACCGACTCCTAGCCCAACAGCCCTCCGCCGGCTGCGGCCGGCACCTGTCGCCGGCAGGACCGTGGGTGGTCCTGCCGTCGCGGCGTGAGCGCCAGCCCGCCTACACCGTCCGCGCCGCGGGCTCGGTGATGGCCGCGGTGACGGCCTCGATCACCTGATCCTGCTGGACCGGCGTCATGTGGGCGAACAGCGGGAGCGTGACCGTGCGCTCCGCGTAGGCCTCGGTGATGGGGAGCGACGGCTGCTCGCCGTAGATGGAGAAGCGGTGCACGGGCGGGTAGTGGACGCTCGTCTGGATGCGCGCCTGCGCCAGGCGCTCACGAAACGCGTCGCGGTCGGAGCCCTCGTCCAGCACCACGCAGAAGAGGTGGTACGCGGAGCTCACCGGCGGGGCGGCCGACAGCGCGCACGCCAGGGCCAGAGGCTCCAGTCGCTCGCGGTATGCCGCGTCGAGCCGCGCCCGCTCGAGGTTCTCTGGGTCAAGCCGCTCCAGGCGGGCGGCGGCGAGCGCGGCCCGGGGCTCGTCGATGCGGTAGTTGAAGCCGAGCGCGACGACGTCGTAGCCGCTGGCATGACCCCGATGGCGATCCCACGTGAGCGTCGTCATTCCGTGGGACCGGAGCAGCCGCAGGCGACGGTCGAGATCATCGTCATCGGTGACGATGGCGCCGCCCTCGCCGACCGCGAGGTTCTTGTTGGAGAAGAAGCTGAACGCGCCGGCGGCGCCGAAGGTGCCCACGTGGCGGTCGCCGAGGCGCGATCCCAGCCCGTGCGCGGCGTCCTCGAGGAGGATGAGGCCGCGCTCGGCGCAGAGCTCAGCGAGCTCGGCAATCTGGCCAGGATGGCCCCCGTAGCTCATCGCAATGACCCCGCGGGTCCGATCTGTGATCAATGCGCGGACAGCCGCCACGGAGAGCCACGGCTCGGTGAGTGAGATGACGTCGGCGAAGACCGGGCGCGCCCCGGTGTACGCGACCGCGTTGGCGGTGGCGACGAACGTCATGGACGGCACGATGACCTCGTCCCCCGGACCGAAGCCCGCGGCCAAGCACATAAGATGAAGCGCCGCAGTGCCACTCGAGACGGCGACGGCGTGACGGGCCCCGACGTATCCGGCCAGTCGGCCTTCGAGCTCCTCGGTTCGAGGGCCCATGCTCAGCCACCCGGAGCGATAGACGTCCGAAACCACCCCGATGTCCTCATCCGTGACGACAACATCGGCCAGCGGCACATCCCAGTGGGGCACGGCGTGACCTTACCAACCGAGGTCGCGCCTCCGGCGCCCGCGGCGACCCGTGTCGAGAGCCGCCGCGATCTCCGCGCATTCGTGCCCGCGGCGGTCATCGTCCTGCTGTGGCTGGTGTGGGTCGGGTCCAGCGGGGGATACGCCGCCGAGACCTGGTACCCCTCCGCCTTCGTCGTCTTCTCGCTGTGGGTGGCGGTGCTCGCCTTCGGGCGCCAGGTCCTGCCGAAAAGCCGCGCCGCCCGCGCCGCCCTGCTCGCCTTTGCGGCCCTCGTGGCGCTCAACTATCTCTCGATCGCCTGGGCCACAGCGAAGGGAAGTGCCCTGGGCGCGTCCAACCAGTTGGCGCTGTACCTCCTCGTGGCCTGGATCTTCGCCGTCCTGCCGTGGACGCCGCGGGCGCTCGTGGCCGCGCTCGGCACGTGGTCACTGGGCGTGTGCGTCTTCTGCGCGGTGGCCCTCATCGACGCGACCTCGGCCCACACTCTCACCAGCTTCTTCATCAACGGGCGGTTCTCGACGCCGATGCAGTACTCCAACGCCACCGGGGCGCTGGGGGTGATGGCCATGTGGCCGGCCCTCATCCTGTCCTCCCGGCGTGAGCTGCCGTTCTGGCTGCGTGGGTGCTTTTTGGGGGTGGCCGCATTCCTCGCCGGGTTCGCGACTCTGCCTCAGAGCCGAGCCGCGCTGCTGGGGCTCATCCTCACCGGTCCGGTGGCCCTGCTTGCCGCCTCAGACCGGGCACGGCTGGCGGCGCGCATGGCGGTGGTGGGCGGCACCCTGGCGGTCTCTCTGCCGCGGACGGTCAGCGTTGACAACGCGGTCAACGCCAACGGCAATGTCTCGCCGGTGCTGTCCCACGCGGCGGTGGCGATGTTGGTGTGCGCGATCGCGGCGCTGCTGCTCGGAATCGTCTTCAGCCTCGCCGAGGACCGCTGGGCCGCGCCGCTGGCGCGTCGCCGGGAGCGGTGGCGCGCGGCGCGGGGCCGCTCCGGTCCCAGCCCCCGCACGGTGCGCCGCGGGGCGGCCGTGGTTGCGCTGGTGGTCGTCGTGGCCGGCGGGGTGGCGGCCGCGCCGGGCGTCGTCCACGTCGTCCACTCGGTCATCCGCAACGGCAACAGCGACGCGTCGACCTCGACGGGCTCCACGCGGCTGCTGTCCGCCAGCCCGGAGGAGCGCTTCGATTACGTGCGCGTCGCGCTGCACCTCTTCGCCGGTGACCCCGTGCTCGGCATCGGATCAGGGAACTTCGGGCGCCGCTACGACGCGCTGCGCCGGTTCGTCAAGCATTCGCAGTACACGCACAACCTGCCGCTGCGGGTGCTCTCGGAGACCGGCCTGGTCGGGGCGCTGATCTTCGTCGTCCTCGTGGTGGCGCTGCTCGCCGGACTGGTGGCGGCGACGCGCCGGCGCACCGACCTGGGCCGGGCCGGGGCCGTGATCGCGATGTGCGTCTCGGGGTACTTCCTGGTGCACAGCTGCCTGGACTGGGTCGATGAGTTCCCCGCGCTGGCGGCTCCGGCGATCGCCATCCCGCTGGCCGCCATCGCCGCTGCCTGGCGTCCGGACGCGGCACCGGGTGCCGCCCGCGGCTCGCGCGTCCCCCGCGCGCTCAGGACGCCGGTGGCACGCCGCCTGGCCGGGGCAGCCGGCGTGCTGGCCGCGGTCGTGGTGCTGGTCGCGCTGACCTCGTCCTACGTGTCGCTGCGCCTGGTGGACCGCGCCTTCGCGACGTTCCGCTCGAACCCCGGCCAGGCCTACAGCAAGCTGTCCACCGCGCAGTCGATCAACCCGCTGGACGTCAACCCGATCACCAGCGAGGGGACGATCGCGCTGTACCTGGGCGACACCGGCCGGGCGTCGCGCGCCTTCGAGCGCGCGGTGCGCCGCCAGGACGACTGGTATCCGCGGGTGGAGCTGGCGCTCATCGATGCCCAGGCGGGCCGCTTTGACGCCGCGGTGAGCCAGATGGACGCAGCCATCCGGATGGATGCCGACGACCCGATCGTGGATCAGGCGCGCGCCGACATCGCGGCCCATCACCGGCTCAACCCGTTCACGGTCAACTCACAGATCCTCAACGAGGGCAATGTGACCAGCGCCGTCCAGTCGACGGTCCGCTGACCCGCGATGCCAGACCAGGTCGACGTCAGCGTCCTCATCCCCGTTCTCAACGAGGAGGCGCACCTGCGCTCCGCGGCGGAGGCGATGCTGGCGCAGGATTTCCCCGGTCGCGCGGAGTTCCTGTTCATCGATGGCGGGTCAGATGACGGGTCGGTGGCGATCCTGCATGACCTCGTGGCCGCCGACGACCGCGTCCGGGTCCTCGCCAATCCGGCGCGACGCACGCCGCACGCCCTGAACGTCGGGCTGCGGGCGGCGCGAGGCACGTTCGTCGCGCGGATGGACGCGCACACGTTGTACCCCCCGCGCTACCTGGCCAGCGGAGTCGAGCGGCTGCGGCGCGGCGACTGCGAATGGGTGAGCGGTCCACAGCTGGCCGTCGGGGCCGACGGCGGCTCGCGGCTCGTGGCGCGGGCGCTCGGGGCCTCGCTGGGCAAGGGCGGCGCGCGCTTCCGCGACGCGCTCGAGCAGGAGCACGAGGTCGACACCGGCTTCACCGGGATCTGGTACCGGGCCACCCTCGAGCGCCATAACGGCTGGGACGAGGAGTGGCTCAACGATCAGGACCTCGAGCTCGCCGCGCGGATCCGCAAGGCGGGCGGGCGGATCGTGTGCATCCCGGCGATGGCCGCCCAGTACGTTCCACGCAGCACCCTGCGGGCCTTGGCGCGCCAGTACCTCACCTACGGGACCTACCGGGTCAAGACCGCCCGTCGTCACCCCGAGACCCTGCGCCGCTCCCAGCTGCTGCCGCCGCTCGTCACCCTCACCGCGGCCGGGGCGGTGGCGGCGCCGACACGACGGCTGCGCTCGCTCGCCCGGCTGGGCCTGGTCCTCTACGCCGGTGCCCTGGCGCTGTCGGCCGCGCGCGCGGCCGATGACGGGCGCCGCGCCGAGGCCGCCGCCCTGCCGGGCGTGTGGGCGGTCATGCACCTCAGCTACGGCATCGGCTTCCTGCGCGGCAGTGCGCGCTACGGGCCGCCGCTGGAAGCGGTCAGGCGCACCGCCGGCCTGGGCGCCGGCTCGCCGCCCGCGGACGGCGAGCGCCGCGGATGACGCGGATCCCGGGCGGGAGCGATGTGCGCGGATGACCCGGGTTGCCGTGTACACCGACTACCGCTACGGCCGGGATGGGAACCGGGTCTTCGCCGAGCGCGCCTTCGCCCTGTTCCTCGTCGCCCTGGCGCCGCACCTCGAGCGTCTGGTCATCGTCGGCAAGGTCGAGCCCGAGCTGGGCGAATCACACTACGAGCTGGGGGAGGGGGTGGAGTTCGCCGAGCTGCCCTACTACACGTCGTTGACCGCGCCGCGCGAGCTCGCCCGGGTCGCGCTGCGCGCCACCGCCGCGTTCTGGCGGGTGCTGGACGGGGTCGACGCGGTCTGGCTGCTGGGGCCGCACCCCCTGGGGGTGGTGTACGCCGCGCTCGCCCGCCTGCGAGGCCGCTCAGTGAGCCTGGGGGTGCGCCAGGACTTCCGCCGCTACGTCCGGGCCCGTCACCCTGGGCGGCGCTGGGTGCACCTCACCGGCGACCTCCTTGAAGGCGTGTGGCGGTTGATGGCACGCCGATCGCGCATGGTCGCCGTCGGCCCCGATCTGGCCCGCCAGTACCCGCACGCGCGGACACTCGAGCTGACGGTCTCGCTCGTGCGCCGCCAGGACATCCGCGATGCCGGCGACGCGGCGGCGGACTTCGACGGCGACGTGCTGTATGCGCTCAGCGTCGGGCGTCTGGAGCAGGAGAAGAACCCGCTGTTGCTGGCCGATATCGCGGCGCGCCTGGTGCGCGACGATCCACGCTGGCGGCTGATCGTCTGCGGAGAGGGGCCGCTCGACGACGCCCTGCGCGAGCGCCTGGCCGAGTTGGGGATCGCCGACCACGTCGACCTGCGCGGCTACGTGGCCCACGATCGGGGTCTGCGCGACATCTACCGATCCAGTCACGCGCTGCTGCACGTGTCGTGGACCGAAGGGCTTCCGCAGGTGCTGTTCGAGGCGTTCGCGGCACGGCTGCCCGTCGTGGCGACCGCGGTCGGAGGGGTGCCCTCGGCCGCCGGCGACGCGGCGCTGCTCATCGAGCCCGGTGACGCCGGCGCTGCCGCGGACGCCCTGGGCCGGGTGGCCGCCGATCCGGCGCTCCGTGAGCGTCTCGTCGCCGCCGGGGTGAACCGTGTCAGCGCCCACACGCTGGAGTCCGAAGCCGCCCGCGTGGCCGCCTTCATCACGCCCCCCACACGCTGAGCGAGGGGCTGGTTGCGCGCGACCACGATCCCATGGGGCCTTTGGAATCAGGCTTCGCGTGCCGATACAGGGGTTACCATGGCCGCATCGGGTAGTGAGACCCGTGCCGACGCGATCGTCGACCTTCCAACGCAGGTATTGAGGTGTGATGGCTAACGTGAACCCGTCGGGCGGCACGGCCACTTCGTGGCTCGGGCCCGACCGCGAGGAGAACGATCTCCGCAAGCACCTCGCCACCCTGCGCCACCGCGGCTGGCTGATCGTCTCGACCGTCCTCGTGGCGCTCGTCGTGGCGGTCGTCTACGTCAAGACCGCCACGCCCGTCTATCAGGCGTCGAGCAGCCTGCTGGTGACCGCCGTGCCGAGTGGAGGCTCCATCCCCACCAACCTGCCCGGCCTGCTTTACCAGTCCGCCGATCCGACGCGCGACATCCAGACGGCCGCCACCGTCGTCGACTCGATGACCACCGCGAGAGCGGTCAAGCGGGCGCTGAAGCTCCCGGAGTCGCCGGCCACCATCCTGAGCAAGATCTCGGTGGCGCCGGTCTCCGACAGCAACGTGCTGGCGGTCACCGCGAAGGCGGACACCGCGGCCGGAGCGGCGAAGCTCGCCAACTCGTTCGCCACCCAGACCATCGCGTTGCGTACCGCGCAGTTCCGCGCCGCGGTCTCACAGCAGATCGCAAGCCTCAACGCGCAGATCGCCGCCGCGCCCAAGAGCAGCACGACGGCTGCCGGCAACAGCGGCACCTCCCCGGCGCAGGAGCTCACCGAGCTCCAGACCCTGCGCAACGCGCCGCTGCCGGACCTCAGCGTGTCGGCTCTCGCCACTCCACCGACCGGACGTGTCTCGCCGCGGGCGACGCTCAGCGTCGGTGCTGCGCTCGTCGTCGGCCTCGTCCTCGGGATCCTCGGGGTGCTGGCGCTCGAGGCGTTCGACCTGACGCTGCGCCGCGAGGATCAGCTGAAGTCGCTATTCCGCCTGCCCATCCTCGCCCGGGTCCCCTATGAGGGCGACGACCGGCGCTGGGGCCTGCGCCAATCCCACGAACCCCGGACTCCCGATTCGCTGACCTTCCCAACGCGCGAGGCGTTCCGGACGCTGCGCGCGATGGCGCTCGCCTCCCGATCGCCGGGCGACCCGGTGCCCCGCTCCCTGCTGGTCACCAGCGCCGCTCCCAGCGAGGGCAAGACGACCACCGCGCTCAATCTCGCGGCGTCGATCGGGGCGTCGGGCTCCAGCGTCATCCTCATCGAGGGCGACCTGCGCAAGCCGGCCATCGGGACCAGCGTCGGGCTGATGGCTCCCTATGACGTCACCAGCGTCGTCACCGGCGAGACGACGCTCGAGCGGGCTCTGGTCACGACCAAGCGCTACCCCGGCGTCCGGTTCCTGCTCGCCGAGGGCATGCGCTCGAAGGGGACGACCGGCGATGCCCTGTTCCTGCCGACGGCGACCACCATGTTGCGCGAGGCCAACGAGCTCGCCGACTTCGTCATCGTCGACTCGCCCCCGCTGCTGGCGGTCATCGACGCGCTGCAGCTGGCCCGCGAGGCCGACCTGGTCCTGCTCGTCGCTCAGCTCGGTCGCACGGATCTGCGCCGGCTCGCAGCGCTCGGCTCGCTGCTCGCCGAGGCGCATATCGACCCGGCCGGAATCGCGCTCATCGGCGCGGCGGCACCTGGCGGGACGGAGGTCTACGGCTATCAGGCCCCGCCGCGCTCTGCCGCGGGCGGCGGCGGGTTCACGGGCCAGGTCCCCGATGGAGACGAGGACCCGCTGGCCCAGGCGCCGTCACGTCGCTCGCGCCTTCTGCGCCCGCGACTGCCCGGCGCCCCACGGCGCCGCTGATGGCGCTCGTCGACGCGGCTCGGGTCCCCGGCGGGCTGCCGGACCGATCGCTGGTCGGCCGCGCGGCGATCGCCAGCTCGGCCTGCCTGCTGGCCGCCGGGATCGGCGCGCTGGCGGGGGCTTCGCCCTCCCAGGCGCTGGGCCTCGTCGCGGTGGCGGCCTTCCTGCCGATCGTGGTCATGCGCTTCACCCTCGGCGTCGGCATCTTCGTCGTCAGCACCTTCCTAGGGCTGTCGGGCACCGCGCAGAAGGGCATCGGTCTGGTGGTCATCGTCGTGGCCCTCGGCTTCATGATCGGTGACCGCTCCGCCCCCAACTTCCTGGCCGACCACAAGCGCCTAACCCTGCTCATCCTCGCCTACCTGACCTGGTGTGTCGTCGGGCTGACCTGGGCGCAGAACACGGGCGACGTGACGTCCTCGCTGGCGCGCTACGTCCCCAACTTCCTCGTGTTCATCGTCGTCTACACCGCCGCGCGCGACCGCCTCGATCTGCGGTTGCTGGCCGGATTCTTCGTCCTTGGCGCCGCCGTGGCCGCCGCCGACGCCGTCCTGTCACCGCCGGCGGCCAGCGCCTACGCCGACGTCTCGCGCTCGGGCGGCACGTTCGGCGACCCCAACTACTTCGCCGCGGTGCTGGTCACCGGCTTCGCCCTCGCCATCGCGCTCAGCCAGGCACGATCGCTCACCGCGCTCGGCCAGGCGATCGCGGCGGTCGCCGCCGGCCTGTGCCTGCTGGGGATCCTGCTCAGTGTGTCCCGTGGCGGCCTGATCGCGCTGGGGGTGGCGCTGCTGGCGGCCGTGTGTGTCGCCGGGCGATGGCGGGGCCGACTGGCGGCGGCGACGATCGTCGTCGCGCTGGCAGCGGTCTTCTACTTCTTCGCCATCGCGCCCCCCGATGCCCGGCAGCGGCTCACCTCCAGTCAGGGCGGCGGCAGTGGACGCACCACCATCTGGAAGGTCGGGTGGCGCGAGGTCCAGCATCACGCCCTGTCGGGCGTCGGCGCGGGCAACTTCTCGGTCGCCGGGGTCCAATACGTCTTCGAGCCCGGCCTCATCAACCACAACGCCGCCGGGTACACGGCCTACTTCGTCGACACGCCGACGGTCGCCCACAACACCTACCTGGAGGTGCTGGCCGAGGAGGGCATCATCGGAACCGCGATCTTCCTGGCCATCATCGTCAGCTCGCTGGAATGTGCGCGTCGGGCCGCCTTGCGCTTCCGCGCGGCGGGGGATGAGGAGATGGAGCTGATCTCCTACGGCCTCTTATGCGGCGTGCTGGGGTTCCTGGCGGCGTCGTTCTTCCTCAGCGAGGAGTACAGCAAGCAGCTCTACCTGCTGCTGGCGATGGGGCCGGCATTGCTGCGCGTCGCCGGTCCGGCCCCGAGCCGGGCGCTGGCAGCCGCGCGTCAGGACCGCCGCTTGCGCCTGGCGTCCGCAGCCGGCTGACCGCGTGGGGCTCAGCGGCGGCTCGACGGGGCCCGGCCAGCTCGCATCCGAGCGAGAGCGCGGGCCGTGACGCCGGCGGCGGCGCGCCGACGCGGCGGATCGATCACGCCGAGTATCGCCGTATAGACGACGGCGCCCAGCACGACGTCGGCGATCAGCAGCGCGACCCGTGCGGCTTCCGGTGCGGCGACGAGGTTCACGGCGTGCTGGAAGAGAAACATCGCCGCCACCATCGGGACCGAAGCCAGGCCCGGGGTCAAAAGGCCTCTGAACAGCACACGCGGGGACAGCCTCAGGATCCGCGCGACTCCCACCATGATCAGGGACACGATCATGCAGGTGGACACCGAGAGCGCGACCGACACGCCGATCAACCCCCACAGCACCCCGGCGGGGACGAGGAGGATCACCGTGAGCACGAGCGCCAGCCACTGCAGTCGCAACTGGAACTGAAGCGCCCCGATGCCCTTGATCAGCTCCGCGCTGATAGACCAGACGCAGTTACCCAGCAGCATCCCCGACAGCGCCGCGATCGCCTGCCCGGCGGGTCTCCACGTCGGACCGAGCGCCGTCACCGCCAACGGCACGCCGAGGGGGATCAGAGCCAGGCTCATGGGGACGATCACCGAGTACGCGACCCAGTAGGCGTGACGGGCGGCCGCCGCGAGCCGCTGGGGCACCACCGCCAGGCGGGCGAAGGCCGGAAGGATCACGTAGGACGTCACCTGGGTGAAGACGCCGGCCGGCTGTGAGGCGAGCATCTGCCCGTTGCGGTACTGCCCCAGCGTCGTCGGACTCGTGAAGCGGCCGAGCACGAAGACGTCGACCTGAAGCGTGACGCGGCGCACAACCTCGCCGATGACGAGCGGTCGGCTGAACCGGGCTAGATCACGCCACATCGTCATCGACGCCTCGCGCCAGCGCGGTCGAAAGCCGCAGGCCAGCCACGCCGCCACCGCCTCGACCACGATCGACGCGTACGCGGCGGCGACCAGAGCCCACACCCCCGCGCCGCTTGCCGCCAGCGGGATGCCGGCCGCGGCGTAGGCGAGGACTCCCAGGGGATCGACGATGACGCGGCGCCGAAACGAGAAGCTCCGCTGAAGCAGCGCGTCGGGGACGATGGTCAGCGCCCGCACGAACAGCCACCCTGAGAGGACCGCCGTGACCTCCCCGACGCGCGCGCTGTGGAAGATCAGCCCGAGCAGCGGGCTGAGAGCAAGCGAGGCGAGGACGAGCCCCGTACCGGACACGAGCAGAGCGAAGAAGGCGGTGCTGGCCGCCTCGTCGATCCGGTCCTCGCGCTTGATCAGCGCCGCCAGCATCCCGGACTCCGCAAAGAGCCCACCGATCCCGGTGATGAGGCTGCCCGCCGCGAAGAGGCCATAGGCCCGCGGGGTGAGCAGGCGCACGAGGACCAGGTAGACGACGAAATTGAGCACCTGGGTGAGCACGTAGCCGCCGCCGGCGAGACGGATGCCGCGGATCATCGTCGCCATGAGCGAGGGCGGCTGGGACGCGGCCTCCGAGGCGGAGGGCGTTTCCGACCGCTGGCCGGCGGGGTCGGGGGGCTTCCGCGAGCTCATCTGTGACGCAGGCGCGAGGACATGGCGGTGCGCGCGTTCGTCATGCCGACGCCGACACGATAGCCTGGGCGCATGCGTGACGCCCGACCGGTGACATCCCCGCGGATGTACCGACGAGGGTCGTGATCTGACGCACGGCGGGCCCCGGTTCAGTGTCGTCATCCCGGCTCACAACTCGGTGGCGACGCTCGGATCGTGCATGCGGTCCGTTCTTTGCCAGACCGAACGTTCCTTCGAGCTGGTGGTCGTGGACGACGGCTCCAGCGATGCCACTGCGCCGCTGGCGCGCACCTTCACCGATCCGTGCGTGCGGGTCCTGGAGCAGGCCGCCGGCGGAGTCTCCGCAGCCCGCAATGCGGGTATCGCCGCTTCGCGCGGGGAGATCGTCTGCTTCCTCGACAGCGACGACCTGGTGCTGCCGCGCTACCTCGAGGAGGTCGCCGCGGCGTTCGACGCCGACGCCGGCGTCGACTTCGTCTACACGGACGCTTGGACCTTTGACGACCGCACCCGGCGAGTGCGCGTCAACACCACGGCGCACTACCAACGTCCGCCGCGCCCACCCCCATCTGACCCGCGTCAGCTGCTCCGTGAGCTGCTCCTGCGCAACTTCATCATCGTGCCGGTGGCCGTCAGGCGTCAGGCGCTTGACGATGTCGGGGGCTTTGACGACGCGATCACAGGTGCCGAGGACTGGGATCTGTGGATCCGCCTGCTCGTTGGCGGTCACGGCGCTCGGGAGGCGCCGGGCCCGCTGGGCCTGCGTCGAGAGCACCCGGCTCAGTCGTCGCTGGACCCGGTCCGGATGACCGCCGGCCGCGTCCGGCTGCTCGAGAAACTGCTGGCCAATCCGGCGCTGGCTCCCGGGGACACCCCGCTCGTGCGCGAGCGGCTGGACGCCGAGCGCCGTGGTGCACGCGCCGCCACCGGGGAGGATCGCCGGGCTGCGGTGTGGCGGCGCTGGCGATTCCGGCTCGCCCGGCTCAAGCAACTGGTGGGGCTCGGACCACGCTGGTACGACACGCCGCCGGCGGCGGTATCAGCGGCTTTCGGAGACCTCGCTGAGCTTGATTGAGGCCGTGAGCCGCGGGCGCGTCCATCAGGCCGCACCAGGCACTCCGTCCCACAACCCCCACGCGGTGAGGGTTAGTGGAGCATGGCCGGTCAGGCGGTAGTCGTGGTTGCCGGGGTCGGCGAGTGCCGGCGCGGCGGTGGTGTTGCCCGAGAGGGTGATGCCGCTGGCGCTGGCGACGCCGCCGGGGTTGTTGTAGACGATGTTGTCGGTGAAGGAGTTGTCGGTCCCGAGGGGAGCGACTGCCTTGATGCCGACGCCCTCAGCGAGCCCGGCGTTGGGCAGGCCGGTGGAGTTGATGACGATGTTGTGGTCGATGGTGTTGCCGGAGACCTGGGTGCCGCCGCCGATGACGAAGCCTGATCCGGCTCTGTCGATGACGTTGTCGTAGATGTGAGCGTCGTTGGCGCCCGGGTAGACCTGGACGCCCCAGCCGTGCGGGTCGTTCCACATCCAGTTGTCGTAGATCTGCACGTTGTTGCCGTGGGCGAGATAGATCATCTGGTCAAAGGCCTGGCATTGACCGAGGTCGTGGATGCGGTTGTCGCGGACGATGGTGTTGTCGGCGGGGTGGTTCCAGCCGATTCCGATGCCGTTGCCGCGGAGGCTGGCGACCGACTGGTAGAAGTCGTTGTTCTCAAAGATGTCGCCGGCGCCGTCGATCTCGAGGCCGTTGGAGACGGGGTAGGGGCAGCTGGTGCCCGAGCGTTGGCTGGTGTAGAGGTTGTTGGAGCCGTCGATGGTCAGTCCCGACAGGGTGAGGTAGGAGGCCTGGATCTCGACCAAGCCGTCGATCTTGGCGGTGGCTCGCGGGGCGGCGGTGATGGTGATCTGTCCGGTGGGGGTGCCGGAGTTGTCAAGGACATGGTGGGCGCCGACGCTGCCGTAGGTGCCCGAGAGCAGACAGCCCGTCTGCCCCGGTGCCAGTGTCCGGTCCAGTTGCGCCACCGTGGCCACCGGATGCGCCCGACTCCCGTCGCTCGAGCCAGACCCCGACGGCGACGCATACAGGTCACACGACGTCACCGTGGTCCGCAGCTCGCGCGGGCCAGGGGCATTCCGGTTCGTGCTCTCCACGAGAGCGGCTCCTGCTGCCAGGACGATCACACTGACGAGCAGGATCCGCTTGCGCATGCCATCAACACAGTAACCGGCCGGTGCTCCCGGACCCAGGGGTTGCCGCGGCGGCTGGGATCATCCGCGGCGTGGACTCCGTGGCCTACATCGTGTTGTCGCACCGCAATCCGGGGCAGGTCGCTCGCCTGGTCGATCGGCTCGTGCGCAGTGACCCCACCGGTCACGTCGTGCTGGCCCACGATTCGGGCGCCGGGCCGGTGCCGCTGAACGACGTCGCCGGCCGCGATCGGATCCACGAGCTCCCATCGTCCTCGCCGAGGGGCTGGGGCGGCTTCGGGCTGGTCTCAGACCTGCTGGAGGCGATCGAATGGTCGCTTGATCATCTCGACGCCGATTGGCTGGCGGTCCTGTCCGGTCAGGACTACCCATTGCGGTCGCTGGCCCGCTACGGCAACGACCTGGCCGCGAGTAGGTTCGATGTCTTCGCCACGGGACGGGCGATCCCGCTGACCCGTCCGGCCCGCTCAGACAGCGCCGGGCTCTACATGCATGCCCGCTACTACTACCGATGGTTTCGGCTTCCGCGATGGGTGCTGGGGTGGATGCCGGGACGGCGCTTGAACACCTGGGTCAGCGGCGCGCTGCGCCGGTTCTCTGCTGGCCAACCATGGGTATTCGTGTGGCGGTTGCCCCGGGGCGCCAGCGACGCCATCGGAGTGCGGCGCCGCCATCTGCCGTTCGACGATCGGTTCCCGTGCTACGTGGGCTCCCAGTGGCTCACCATGTCCCGCCGCGCCGCCGAGGAGCTGCGTGGGTTCGTTCGCAGCCGTCCCGACGTGATGTCTCTCTACCGGGAGTCGATCATCTCCGACGAGTCGCTCATCGTGACGATCCTGTTCAACAGTCCTCGCCTACGCGTGAGCCCGTCCAACCACCATCGGATCCGCATGACCGGCCCCGGGGAGTCCCACGCGTCGGTCTTGACCGTCGAGGACCTCGCTGACCTGAGCGGTTCCGGGCAATGGTTCGCGCGCAAGTTTGACCCCGCCGTCGACCGGGAGGTGCTGGACCGGCTCGACGACCGGATCCTGCCTTCGCCAGGATGAGTGCTAGTGGCGGCGAGTGGCTCGACGAACGTGCGCAGCCCGCCGTCGAGGGCGCGCCTTGTGCGAGCGAACGGCGCGCGCGGCCTGGGCCCGCACGCCCTTCTTGACCACGCGCTTGCGGTGGACCGGCTTACGTGTCTTTGAAGTGGTGACCGTCTTGGCGGGCGTGGACGCGGTCACCGGGGCGGTCGTGGCGGGCGTGCCCGAGGTCGGCGAACCAGAGGTCGGTGCTCCCGGGGTGGTGGTTCCCGTGGTGGTGGTTCCAGGGGCCGTGGTGCCCGTGGTCGTGCCAGGTGAGCCAGACGTCGTCGAGCCGGTGCCCGTCGTGCTCTGGTAGGCGCCCAGACCGCCATCCCACAGGGCCCATCCCGTGTTCGGGGTGGCGGGGCTCGCGGTCGCCGCGCGGTAGTCGTGGTCGGTGGGGTCGGCGAGGCCCGGCGCGGCGGTGCTGTTGCCCGAGAGGGTGATGCCGCTGGCGCTGGCGATGCCGCCAGCGTTGTTGAAGACGAGGTTGTTGGTGAAGCTGTTGCCCGAGCCCAGTCCGCAGCAGGTGGAGATGCCGACGCCCTGGGCGAGCCCCGCGGTGGGCAGGCCGGTCGAGTTCATGATGACGTTGTGATCGATGGTGTTGTTGGCGACCTGGGTGCTGCCGCCGACGACGAAGCCGGAGCCGGCGCCATCGATCACGTTGTCGTAGATGTGGGCGTTACTGGCGCCCGGGTAGACCTGGACGGCCCAGCCGTGCGGGTCGTTCCACATCCAGTTGTCATAGATCTGGACGCCGGTGCCGTGTGCGAGGTAGATCATCTGGTCAAAGGCCATGCACTGGCCCAGGTCGTGGATGCGGTTGTCGCGGATGATGGCGTTATCGGCGGGGCGGTTCCAGCCGACCCCGATGCCGTTGCCGCGAAGGCTGGCAACCGACTGATAGAAGTCGTTGTTCTCAAAGACGTCGCCGGGGCCGTCGATCTCCAGGCCGTTGGAGACGGGGTAGGGGCAGCTGGTGCCCGAGCGCTGGGCGGTGTAAAGGTTGTTGGAGCCGTCGATGGTCAGCCCCGACAGGGTGGTGTAGGCGCCCTCCACCTCGACCAGGCCGACCACCTTGGCCTGCTGACCCGGCGCCGACGTGATGGTGATCTGACCGGTGGCGGTGCCGGCGTTGCCCAGGTTATGGACGGTGCTGATCGAGCCGTAGGTACCGGCCAGGAGGCACCCGGTCTGCCCCGGCCTCAGCGTCCAGTCAAGCGCCTGCACCGAGCCGAGGGGGCTGTTGAGCGCGCCGGTCCCCGACACGTCGGAGCCCGACGGCGACGCATACAGGCTGCATGTGGTGGCCGCGGAGGCCGAACCGGCACCGAGTACGCACGCGAGGAGGCCGGTGATCACCAGGAGCAGCAGCGTCCGTCGGGAGCCGGGCATGGGAGACCCATCGGCGCCGATGCCGGGATTGGCCTGCGCGCTGCAGCAGACCTCAACGGATGGTTGAGCCGGTCAGGAAGCCGAGCTCACACGGAAGCGCGCGCCCAGCGAATGGCGCACATGCGTGTGTTCCTGGGACCGGCGCCGCGCGTGCCGGCGGCGGGTCCGCGTGACCGTGCCGTGGGTGTGCCCGGAGGCCGCCACGGCCACCGGTCCGTCGGGGCCGCCGTCCCAGAGGCTCCAGCCAGTCAGAGCGGACGGCGTGCGACTGGTCGTGCGGTAGTCGTGGCTGGTCGTGTCGGCGAGGTTGGGCGCGGCGGTGGTGTTGCCGTTGAGCGTGACACCCGACGCGCTGGCGATGCCGCCGGGGTTGTTGAAGACCACGTTGTCGGTGAAGCTGTTGCCCGAGCCCAGTCCGCAACAGGTGGAGACGCCGACGCCCTGGGCGAGCCCCGCGTCGGGCAGGCCGGTCGAGTTCATGATGACGTTGTGATCGATGGTGTTGTTGGCGACCTGGGTACTGCCGCCCAGGACGATGCCGGAGCCGGCGCCATCGATGACGTTGTCGTAGATGTGAGCGCCGCTCGCGCCCGGATACACCTGGATGCCCCAGCCGTGATGGTCGTTCCACATCCAGTTGTCATAGATCTGCACGCCGGTGCCGTGGGCGAGGTAGATCATCTGGTCAAACGCCTGGCATTGACCGAGGTCGTGGATGCGGTTGTTGCGGATGATGGCGTTGTCGGCGGGCTGATTCCAGCCGATTCCGATGCCGTTGCCGCGGAGGCTGGCGACCGACTGGTAGAAGTCGTTGTTCTCAAAGACGTCGCCGGCGCCGTCGATCTCGAGGCCGTTGGAGACCGGGTAGGCGCAGTTGGTTCCGCTCCGGCGGCTGGCGTAGAGGTTGTTGGACCCGTCGATGCTCAGGTCCGCCACCGTGGTGTAGGCGCCCTCCACCTCGACCAGGCCGACGAGCTTGGCCTGCTGACCCGGCGCCGAGGTGATCGTCACCGGCTGACCGGCGGTGCCGTTGGTGGTCATCCGCTGGGTGCTCGAGACAGAGCCGTAGGTGCCGCCCAGAAGACACCCGGTCTGGCCCGGCTTCAGCGCCCCGTCAAGCGCCTCCGCGGAGGCCAACGGGTGGTTGAGCGCGCCTGTTCCCGACGTATCGGAGCCCGTCGGCGATGCGTAGCGGTCACAGCCAGAGGCGGCTGACGCGGTCGGGGTCAGCGTTGCGGCCGCCATGACGCCGACGACCATCGCGGTAGCGGCAAGCCGCTCTCCCAGGTGCATGCCCAGGCAATCGGACGGGGGCCCAGATTCCTTGAACGCCGGGTGCGAAGATGCGCGGGTTCGCGCCCGAAAAGGTATGCACTTCACATCTAGGGGTGTGCCCGAGCGACGCGCCAACGACAAGGGCGCACAGGTTTTGTGGGGAAAAGGACAAGGTTGTCGGCGCAACGGCGCACTCTTCGCAGGTTTCCGTCGCGATAATCGTCCGGTGCCGGACGACCGCGACCCCAGGCCCCACGTGCTGACCCTGACCGATGTCGTCGGTCTCGGCGGTGCCGAGCGGGTTGCCGAGGAACTCTGCGCGCGGACGGACCCGACACGGTTTCGCCGGTCGCTGTGCGTGACCCGGCCGACCTCCGGGGTGACCGGATCCGCCGCCAGCCTGGCCCGCCTGCGTGAGGCGGGGGTCGAGGTGGTGCTGGCCGAGCGCGGCCACCGTCTCGATGTGCGGTCGTTGCGGCGCCTGATGGCACTGCTGCGCCACGGCCGCGTGGACGTCGTCCACGCCCACAAATTCGGCTCCAACGTGTGGGCGGCGCTCCTGGGGCATGCGCTCGGAGTCCCGGTGGTCGTCGCCCACGAGCACACATGGTCCTTCGAGGGCCAAGCGGCCCGGCGGCTGGCGGACCGCCACGTGGTCGCGCGGTTCTCCGACGCGGTGATCGCCGTCTCTGAAGCCGACCGCGCGCGCATGGTCGCCGACGTGGGGATGCCGGCCGACCGGGTCGTCCTCGTCCACAACGGGATCGGCGGGTCCGGGCCCGGTGACGGCGCGGCGGTGGCTCACGAGCTCGGGCTGCGCCCCGGCGCGCCGGTGCTGGTGCAGACGGCCACGCTGCGGCCCCAGAAGGCCGTCGAGGTGATGATCGCGGCGACCGCGATCATCCGGCAAGCGCATCCCGACGTGCGGCTCCTCATCGCCGGCTATGGCGACCTCGCGCGATTGCGCACGGTGGCCGCCGATCACGGGGTGGCCGACGCGGTGGTGCTGCTCGGCGCGCGCAACGACGTCGCCGATCTCCTGGCCTGCGCGAACGTCGGCGTCCTCTCATCGGATTTCGAGGGCATGCCGCTGGCCGTGCTTGAGTACATGGCAGCCGGCCTGCCGGTGGTCGCGACCAACGTCGGAGGGCTACCCGAGATGGTCCGCGAGGGGGAGACCGGCTTCCTGGTGGCCGCACGCGACGCCGCGGCCCTCGCCCAGCGGGTCATCCGTCTGCTCGACGACCCCGAGTTGGCCCGTCAGATGGGGGCGCGCGGCCGCCTGCGCCAGCAGGACGCCTTCTCCCAGGAGGCCATGGTCGGCGCGGTCACGAACCTGTACGAGCGGCTGTTGGGCGCCAAGGGGATCAGCGTGCCGCCAGGCGCGATGAGCGCCGCAGCCGGCGCACAGGTCGCGCAACCTTGAGGCGGAAGCGCCGCCACGTGTCCGGGTGGTAGATGCCCACGCGGGGAGCGCGCAGCGGGCCCTCGTCACGCATGTCCGAGGACAGCTTGGCTCCGGCCTCGTATCCGGCGCCGGCGGCCGCCTCCGCGACGCGGGAGTCGACGTCGCCGTAGGGGTACGCGATGGAGCGGCACGGGCGCTCCAGGGCCTGGGCGCATCGCTCGCGTGAGGCGACGAGCTCCTCGCGCAGCGCGGCGTCGTTGAGGGTCGTCAGGTACGGGTGGGTGCGGGTGTGCGAGCCGATCTCCCACCCGGCGTCGCTCAGCGCGCGCAGGTCGGTCCAGTCCATGGCGGCCAGCTCCGCGGCGAATGCCGACTGCTTCCAATGCGCGATTCCCGGCCACTCCAGGTCGGCGCCGCCGTCCATGAACGCGGTGGGGGCGAAGACGGTGGCGGGCGCGCCATGGCGGGCGAGGATGGGGGCGGCGTAGTCGCGGACCGACGCGAACGCGTCGTCGAAGGTGACGGCCAGGACGCGGCCGGGGCGCTGACCGAGGACGGCGTCGGTGAACGTCGCCGGCCGCCAGCCGCGGCGCACGAGAAAGCCGATGTGGCGCTCGAAGGCCTCGGGCGTCACCGACAGGTCGGCCTCCCAGTCCGGGCTCACCGCGTGGTAGCAGAGCACGAGCACCTCACCCATCGCTCAGATCCCCGTTGACCCTGGGGAGGGTGCGATCCGCTTTGGCCTCCGGGAGGGCTGGGCGGCAACCGAGTTTGGACCTAGGGCCAATGCGCTCACGAGATGCGGGCAGCACCATATCGGCATGACCACTCCTTCCAGCTCTGCACGCATCCTGCTCCTCGCCGACCGGCGCGTCCCGGCCGTGAGCGGCGCGGTCCGGATCCAGCGCTACCGGCTCGCCCGCGTGGCCCGTGCCGGCGCCGCCGGCGTCACCGCGCCCCAACTCGTCAGCTCCAAAACCATCTGAGCGGCCGAAGCAGCGGGGCGCGGCCTCCCGGAGCGCTACGATCTGAGTATGGATTATCAGGTTGAGCCCACCCGGTCGCGTCCCCCGATCCTCAGGCGGGCGGCAGCCGGCCTGGTGCTGGTCGTGGCGGCGGCCCTCGCCATCCACTTCATCATCGGTCTGATCATGACCGTGTTCTGGATCGTCGCCATCGTCGCTGCGGTGCTGGCCGTGATCTGGGCGCTCCGCACGATCTGAGACCGTTCCCGTGCAGGGCCTCGGGCTGCTCGTCATCCTGTTCTTCTTCGGCTTGGCCGGAGGCGTAGTGGGTCGCATCAAGGGCAGCTCGTTCGTGATCTGGTTCCTCGTGTCGTTCTGCGTGCCGTTCATCGGCCTGGTGGCCGCGCTGTGCTACCGCTGGGACCGCGACGAGCTCAGGCGGCAGTGCCCGTCCTGCGGCAAGGTCGTCAAGCTCCACGACGCGGTCTGCACGAATTGCGGCGAGGAGCTCGAGTTCCCCGAGTTCGCCCTCGCCTCCGAGCGCGCGGGGCTCACGCAGGCTCACTCGTCGGGCTGAGCGGCGCGGTTCGGGCTGAGCCCAGGGCATCGCCCAGGAACCGGTCCAGCGTCGCCTGCGCCTGATCCTGGGCCCAACCGGGTCGCAAGGTGTGATCGTTGACCGCGATGTGCTCAACGGCGATGCCGGGCGACTGCTCCAGTCGCGAGCGCCAGCCGGAGCGCTCGAGCTCATCGGCCAGCGGCTCACGCTCGGAGAAGACGAACAGGACGCGCTTGCCGGAGTCGCGCAGGCGACCCAGGAGACGGTCGGTCTCGCTCTCGCGCGGCCCCGCCTTCCATGAGGCCGCCAGCCGGCGGAGCTGGCGAGCGGGCAGCCCGGCCAGCCAGCGCAGGACCTCACTGACCAGCTGCGGCGAGGCGACGCGGCGAATACGCGCCAGCGACGGACGCTGGGTCACGAGGGTCCGCACGTACCGCCCCGCGGCCAGCCCCTCGTCCCAGACCACGACGCGGCAGTTGAGCAGAGCCGCGGCGCGGACCCGATCGTCGCTGACGGAGAGCCGCAGCGCCCAGTAGGACCCGGAGCACAGGCCCACCAGGACGAACCAGGTCCCGACGCCCCGATCGCGCATTGCATCCAGCGCCTGGCTGATCTGGGCCAGGAGCTCGGGCCGGTGGAACTCCGCGTCATCCACGTAGCCGACGTCCGCGCCGTCGGCATCGCCGATCGCCTCGATATCGAGGCGCAATGTGGGGATCCCGCGCTCGGCCCAGCGCCGCGCCGTCTGGACCCAGATCCGGCTTGGCCCGATGCGGCGCACGGCACCCGTGTTCAGGAGCACCGCGCACGGCCCGCCGCCCACCTGCGCGGACGGCTCGGTGAGGATGCCCCGGAGCGTCACGCCGCCGGCGTGGACCTCGACGGGGACCTCGGTCCAACCCGCGTCGCCGCCGTCCAGTCGGTCGGCGGTCAGCACGTCCCCGGGCACCCGCCCGCCGTCCCGGAACGCGGGCGGGTCGTCCGGCGCGGCGATCCACTCGGCGACCTCGGCAAACACCGCCGGAGCCGGCTCGGCGCCCTGGGGATGTGAGGTCATGGCGGCGTACCCCTCCCCGGCGGCGGTCTTCACCGAGACTCCCTGCGCCGCCAGGTGATCGTGCAACCGTCCGTCGGCAGCGATGCCGTCACGCTCGAGCATGAGGACCCGGCGGTTCGCCGGGACCTCGAGCGTCAGGGTGGTGAGGTCCAGAGCCTCGAGGTCGCTCACCGTCTCGGGACTCAGCCGGAACCCGGCGGCCTCCAGCGTCCCCTCAGGCGGCGCCGCGGGCTGAGGCAGTCCTTCGAAGAACTGGTCGGTCTCGAGCTTGGAGAACGCCCGAAGCTGGCGGATGAACGTCCGTCCCCGCGCGCCGACCGACCACAGGACGAGGTCATCGATCTCGCCGCCCCCAGCGGCGCTGCAGTAGGCGAGCATCCCGCCGAGGCCCATCCCGATCGCGACGACCCGGCGCGCGCCCGTCTCGCGCCGCACCCATGAGGCGGCCGCACCCACCGCGGCGGTCCATGCCGCCACGCGGCGCGGATCGTCGACGGTTCCGCCGCTGTCGCCCGTCGACGGGAGGCTGATCCGCAACGTCGTGTGCCCCGCCTGCGCCAGGGTCTGGGCCCAGGTACGCCGCGGACGGTAGGACGCCACCTCCTCCCAGCCGAAGGGCGGGCACAGGACGACGGCGATGCCGGACGGCCGGGGCGCGCGATGCAGGACCGCGAAGCTCGTCTCCTCGCCCACCCGCAGGTAGAGCGGTTGCTCGGTCTCGGACACGTGGCAAGCGTAGCCGCGGCCTCCCGGCGCTTGACGGGCCGTACACTGGGCCCTCGCGGGCGGTGGAGAACCGTCCGGGCGCCAGTCCCGCTGACGAAGATCCCAGAAAGGAGGAAGCGGATGCGCGCAGTCGATGCGTTGATGGAGTGCCTGAAGGCGGAGGGTGTCGACGTCGTATTCGGCCTTCCTGGAGGGGCGAATCTTCCGACCTACGACGCGTTCTATGACGCCGGCATACGCCACATCCTCGTCCGCCACGAGGCCGGCGGCGGCCACGCCGCCGAGGGCTACGCCAAGGCGACGGGCAAGGTCGGCGTGTCCCTGGCCACCAGCGGCCCCGGAGCGACGAATCTCGTCACCCCGATCACCGACGCGATGATGGACTCGGTGCCGGTGGTGTTCATCACCGGCCAGGTGCGGACTGACCTGCTGGGGACCGACGGGTTCCAGGAGGCCGACACGATCGGCATCACCCTGCCGATCGTCAAGCACAGCTTCATGATCCAGCACCCCCTGGAGATCCCGCGGACGATCCACGAGGCGTTCCACATCGCGCGGACCGGCCGCCCCGGCCCGGTGGTGGTGGACATCCCGCAGGATCTCAGCCGCGCGGACATCCCGTATGAGCCCGTGGAGGACGTCCACCTGCCCGGCTACCAGCCGACCACCGACGGCAACCAGAAGCAGATCAAGCTGGCCGCCAAGGCGCTGGCCAACTCGCGCCGGCCGGTCATCTACGCCGGGGGCGGGGTGATCTCGGCCAACGCATCGGGCGAGCTCACCGAGTTGGCCACGGCCGACCGCTTCCCGGTCACCTGCACCGTGATGGGCCTCGGAGGGTTCCCCGGCACCCATGAGCACTGGCTGGGCATGCTGGGCATGCACGGGACCCGCACGGCCAACTACGCGATGGACGAGGCGGACCTGATCGTCGCCATCGGCGCCCGCTTCGACGACCGGATCACCGGCAAGCTCTCGGAGTTCGCGCCGCGGGCCAAGTTCATCCACATCGAC
>DASXCN010000145.1:0-1567 GCA_036491155.1 Solirubrobacteraceae bacterium
GTCGGCGTCGCTCAGCCCCGCCACCCCGTCTCACAGCAGACGGCGATCTTCCTGACCGACGCCGAGGCGACGCGGCTGGCCGGGCATCCGGGCCGGGTCGACGCGATCGGCGTGCTCGCCGCTCCCGGCTTCGACGCCGGGCGCCTGCTGGCGGCCGCCGGCGGCGCGCAGGTGCTGACGGGCGACGCACGCGGCGCGGCCGAGTACCCGGAGCTCGAGCTATCCCGCACGTCCATGATCCCGGTGACGGCGGCATTTGGCGGGCTGGCGATGTTCATCGCGATTTTCGTCGTGGCCGGCACGCTGGGCCTGTCGATCCAGCAGCGCGAGCGCGAGATCGCGCTACTGCGCGCGGTGGCCGCGACGCCCGGCCAGATCCGGCGCATGATCGCGTGGGAGGCGGCGATCGTCGCCCTGGTCGGTTCGGCGGCCGGGATCTGGCCCGGGATCGTACTCGGCCGGGTCCTCGCACAGGGACTGATGCGCCACGGCATCGTGCCGCCGAACTTCACCCTCAACTACGACTGGCTGCCCGCCGCCGCGGCCATCGTCGGCGGAGTCGCCGCCGCGCTGCTCGCGGTGCTGGCCGCCGGACGGCGCGCCGCCCGCGTGCCGCCGGCGCTCGCGCTCACCGACGCCGCGGCCGAGCCACGGCTGCTGGGACCCGGGCGGATCATCGGCGGGCTGATCGCGCTTGCCGCTGCGGTCCCGCTGTTCACGGTCTCGGCCACAACCACCACCCCGGAGACAGCCGCGGCGACATCAGAGCTGAACGCAATCTTCCTCGTGGTGGCGGCCGCCTTCCTCGGTCCGATCGTGCCGTACGTGATCGCCCGGTTGCTGGCGCCGCCGCTCGCGGCGCTCTCACCCGTCGGCGGGTTCCTCGCCTCCGCGAACCTCGGCGCCGCCACCCGGCGTTTCTCGTCAGCCAGCACTCCGCTGGTGCTCACCGTCGCCCTGAGCTGCACCCTCTTCTTCAGCAGCACCACGATCGACCACGCCACCACCCAGCAGCGGCAGGCGGGGCTGACGGGCCAGCTCGCCGTCACCAGCGCCGGGCCCGGCCTCCCGGCCGCCGTGCTGGCCGACACGCGCGCCACGCCCGGAGTACGTTCGGCGGTCGCGCTGACGTCCACCACGCTCGGCCCGAGCCTCGGCGCCGATGACACCCTCCCCGCCCAGATCCTCGCCGGAGGGCAGGGCGGCGGCCTCGACGCCGGGGTGATCGCGGGGTCCCTGAGCGCCCTGCACGGCGACGCCATCGCGCTCGGGCGCCACCGTGCCGACGCCGCGCACGCCCGCATCGGCGACCGCATGGCGATCATGCTGGGCGACGGCACGCGCACCCACGCCACCGTCGTGGCGATCTACGCCCGCGATCTGGCCTTCGGGGACGCGCTGCTCGCCCCCGAACTCGCCGCCGGTCACCTGACCACCCCGCTGCTCAGCACGATCCTCATCCAGACCGACCAGCCAGCAGCGGCGGCCACGCGCCTGCGGGCGCTGGCTCCGCGATACCCCGGACTCCAGGTGAGCGACAGCGCCTCGCTCGTCACCGCGACCGACG
>DASXCN010000146.1:0-3920 GCA_036491155.1 Solirubrobacteraceae bacterium
GGGGACGTGGGTCTCGTTCATGACCGTGGCGAACGGAGCAGCCAGGATCTGTTCAAAGGGGAAGTGCGCCCGGACGGTGAAACCGGGCGAGCAGGTTCCCCGCATCCCGATCGTGTCCCAGGTGCCGGTGGGCTCCAGCTGCGTCTGCTCACGATGATGCAGGACGAGGGCCTGGTCGACCTGCTCGGACTGCGGAGTGCGCCGCGCAGTGGTGAACAGGTCATCCGCGTAGGCGCCGTAGCTGACCGTGGGCGCCTGCTTCTCCAGCGCGAAGCCGTCGCCGTCGGGGGTCACCGGGGCGATCGAGCGGCCCATGTCGCCGCCTGTGCCGATCTCCGAGGTGACCGATGCGATGAGGCGCTGCTCGGCCGACACGCGCCGCAAAAAGCCCTCAAACCACTCCCCCTCGAGATGGCGCACGATGGTGGCCACCTGGATCTGGTGCATGGCGAAGATCATCGCGGTGGACGAGCAGCGCCGTCCCAGCACGTAGCAGGCGCGGGCGAGCGCCGAGATCGACACGCCGGCGCCGCCGAGCTTGGCCGGGACGAACGCCGACAACGCGCCGTCCTCACGCAGAGCGGAGATCGCCTCCTGGGGAAAGCGGGCGTCGTAGTCGACCGCGTCGGCGTGCACGGCGGCGGTCTCCTCTCCGATCCGCTTGATCCGCTCCAGGAAGATGCGGTCGGCGTCGACGGCGAGGCTCATGCCGCGGGGCGCAGCTCGCTGACGGCCGTGTCGATCGCAGAGATGCTCTCGAACACGCTGCGCTTGAGCATCGCGTCAGGGAACTCGATGTCGAACGTGTCCTCGAGCGCGAGCATCACGTTGACGCTGGCGTGCGAGCTCATCCCGGCGGCGAAGAGGTCCGCGTCGGTGCCGAGCGTTCCGACGTCCACCCGCAATCGCGCGTGATCGCGCAGGACGGTTCGGATCTCGGTGTCGTAGCCGCTCGCCATCACGTGGCCCTCGTCGCGGCGACCGCGGCCGCCTGGCCGTGGGCACGGCTGACGCTGACACCGATCGAGACCACGCCGCGGCGGCCGGCGAGGGTGGCGGCCTCCGCGGTCAGGTGCACGGTCAACTGACCACGACCGGCGGCCCGGGTGTCGATGGCGGCCAGGGGAACCGGCCCGTCTGCGTGCAGTGCCTTCAAGATCGCCTCCTTGGCCGCGAATCGCTCCGCCAGGCGGGCCGGACTCGTGCCGCATTCGTTTCGCTCCGCGGAGGTGAACACCCGCCCGAGGTACTTTTCCCCGAAGGTTTCGATCGAATCACTCACCTCGCCGATCTCGACAAGGTCCATCCCCACGCCTTGCATGTCCCAAGGGTATTCGGCATTCGGCGCGAGCGGCTTGACCGTTGCACCCCCGGCACACGCGCCGACGCGCACGCCGCTCACCCGACCGGCTTGCGCGCCACGTAGTGGATCTCGGGGCAGTCGGGGGCCTCGTCGCCGCGGTCGATCGAGCGACCATCGAGGTCGGCGGCTGACTCGGGCTCCAGCCCCACCTCGCGAAATTGGCGAAACTGGGCCGCGGGATCGATGTAGTAGTGCACCAGGGTGAACTCGTGCGAGCCGTCGCTCACCAGGGCATAGTCGGCGGTCCGGCGCTCGAGCACACGCAGCCGACGGTGACGGCGGACCCGGCGCGGTGCGCGGACCACATCGGCGGCGAACTGCAACACGCCTTGCGGGCGGCCCTGGCGCAGACCGCCCAGGCGGACGTGAGCCGGCGATCGCAGCCGCGGCAGATAGGCCAGGTTGTGCGAGGACATGATCAGCACGCCGCCGGGCGCCAGCGCCCGCCTGATCGCGCGCAACGCCTCACGGCGCTCGGCGTCGTCGAGGACGTCGAGGAGGTTCCAGCCGGCGATCACGGCGTCCACGCTGTCGTCGGCAAAGCGCGCCACGTCGTCCACATCTCCCTGGGCGAAGTCGCCCGCGGGATAGCTGCGCTGCGATGCCGCCACCATCCGGGGCGAGATGTCCATGCCGTGAAACTCATGCGCCAGGGCCACCAGATAGCCCGAGATGCGTCCCGCACCGCATCCAAGCTCCAGGACAGAGCCGGACAGGCTCTCGCGCAAGCGCACCAGCAGCAGCACCTCGACCGGCCGCAGTTCGCGCCCGGTGTAGGCGCGTACGAAGTCACCGCCGGCCCACGCCGCCCGATTGGCTGCCGCCATCGCGGAGGGGGAGTGCTGGGGTGACATAGCGCGATGGTAGATCGCGACGATTCACCTCCGCGCCAAGGCCCACCGCGGACGCGACCATTGCTGCCAGCGCTCGAGCTCGCCGTAGCCGAGGGCGCGATAGAGAGGCTCCCCGGCCGCGGTGCTCGACAGCAGCGAGGAGGTCGCGCCGGTCGCGGCCGCCGAGGTCAGCGCCGTGCTCAGTGCGGCGGCGCCATACCCCCGGCGGCGAGCGGCGACCGCCGTAGCCATCGACCACACCACGACGGTGTGGCGCACGCGCACCGTGGCCAGGCATGAGACCAGCTTCCCCCCCGGGTCAAAGGCCCCCCACAGATCGTGGCCCTCCAGGCCCGCGACGGGCCCCGAGATGGCGACGCCCGCGAGTCGTGGCCCGACCCCGTACACGTCACCCACCAGGGCCCTCACCGCCGGGTGATCACCGGCGCCCAGGCGCCGCGCGGCCCGGCCGGGCGCCGCCTGCCACCGACCCAACTCGAGATGCATCAGCGCCAGGGTGCCGATCGGCTTCCACCTGCGGTCGCGCAGCCGGGCGACCCGGTCGGCGGCCCGGCCCGCGATCATCACCACCGCCGGTGCGCCCGCGGCCAGTATCTCCTCGACCGTCGGCTCCAGGGCGCCCCCGTCGCCGTGGACCAGGGCGGCGTTGTACTCGACGCTCGGCGCCCCGCTGAGCGCGACCCAGCGATCGGAGCCGACTGTGACGCCGTCCGGTCCGGCCCACAGCACCGTGCTCTCGCCCAGCGTCGAACGGCGCTCCTCGAGCGCGATCCCCGTCACGCGCCCCCGGTCAGGTTTCGCTGCGCCCGCGCGAGATGGCGATCTCGCCCGTGCGGGCCATCTCGATGAGCCCGAACGGCCGGACCAGCGCCTCGAACGCGTCGACCTTGTCGCAGGTGCCGGTTACCTCCACCACCACCGAACGCTTCGTCACATCCACCACTTTGGCGCGGAAGATCTCGCAGATCTGCATCACCTCGGCGCGCGAGGACCCGTCGGCGGACACCTTGAACAGCGCCAACTCCCGCGCCAGGGTCTCCTTCGGCTCCAAGTCGCGGATCTTCAGGACGTTGATCAGCTTGTGCAGCTGCTTGGTCACCTGGTCGATCGGGTGCACGGCCCCGTCGAGGGTGAGCGTGATGCGGCTGACCGTCTCGTCGTCGGTGGGCCCGACGGCGAGCGTGTCGATGTTGAAGCCGCGGCGCGCGAACAACCCGGCGATCCTGGTCAGGACGCCCGGCTTGTTCTCCACGAGGATCGACAGGATGTGCTTGCGCCCGGTGCGCAGGCCGGTCACGGCCTCCAGTTGGTCGAGCGACAGGATCTCCTTGGTGCCTGGTTCGCCCATCGCTCAGCCCACCATGTCGCGCGCGGCCTGGCCCGGCGCGATCATCGGATACGTGTTCTCCTCGCGCGTGACCCGCACATCGACGAGGACCGGGCCTTCGGTGGCCAGCGCCTCGCGCATGTCGGGCACGAGCGTCGTCTTGTCGGTGAGCCGGATCCCGGTCGCGCCGTAGGCGTCGGCGAGCTTGACGAAGTCGGGGTACTGGCCCATGTCGACCTGGCTGTAGCGCTTGTCCCAGAAGAGCTCCTGCCACTGGCGGACCATGCCCAGGTAGCCGTTGTTCATGATGAAGACCTTGATCGGGATCTTCTCCTGCGCGCAGGTGGCCAGCTCCTGCATGTTCATCTGCACCGAC
>DASXCN010000147.1:0-4921 GCA_036491155.1 Solirubrobacteraceae bacterium
CCGTCCAGGACCAGCGGCCACTCCGCGGCGTCGGCGGGGGCCGCCTTGATGACTGGGTCGGCGACTCGCTCGCCCGGCTTCATTGGCCTGTCTCCGCGGCCGCGGAGAGCTCATGCTCGGGCACGGTCAGGTGTGACCAATATCGGTCCTGGCGCGGCCTCAGGAAGCCCAGGTAGTAGATCATCCCGCCGAGAAAGATCGCCGCGCAGATGAGCAGGTCGCGTCCCTTCTGCTGGCTGATGGCAAGCCCCACGCCGACCAGCGCGATCACCGGCGGGAGCGGCCATAGCGGCATCCGGTACGGGCGCTCGAGGTCCTTCTGGCGCACGCGGCTGACCAGCGCCGAGATCGCGATCAGGGCGTAGAGGATGATGATCAGCACCGCGGTGAAGGTGACCACGCTGATCAGGCTGGACTGGGCACAGAGGATCGCGCCCAGCACGCCGACGAGCATCGTCGCCACCCACGGCATCTTGAACCGCGGGTTCACGTAGGACAGCGCCTTGGAGATCGGCGCGGGCCACGCCATGTCGCGGCCGCTCGCGTACGTCACGCGCGCGAACTGCAGGGTGATCGCCAGTGAGGCGTTGAAGATGGCCAGGATCGCGCCCCAGGTGACGATGTCCACGGCGGTGTGTCCGAAGGAGGAGCGCACCACGTCGGTCAGCGGCGTCCCGGAATGCAGGAAGGCGCGCAGATCCGACGTACCCAGGCTGACACCGATGAACGGGATGAGCTCGAACACGATCCCGATCGAGGCGGCCAGCACGACCGCCTTGCCCACCCCCGAAGCATCGCCCTCTGTCTCCTCGGAGAAGTTGATCGCACTGTCATAGCCGTTGACCGAGAAGAGGGCCGTGGCTAAGGCGGCGATGATGGCGCTGGTCGCCACCGGGCCGATGCCGTTGGCGCCCGCCGCCATGTGCGGGTGGGTGAACGTGCTCAGCGACTGGTGGGTATGCAGGAAGCCCGCGAGCGCCAGCATGATCACCACCCCGATCTCCAGCGCCAGAAAGAACCCGATGAACACGGCGTTCAGGCGCACGTCCAGGCACGCGATGAGCGCCACGACGATCATCATGGCGGCGGCGACCCACTTCGTGGACACGGCCGGGTACAGCGAGTTGATGTATGTCCCGATCCCGAAGGCGACGCTCGCGGGCAGGAAGATCGCCTGCCCGATGTAATCGAGCAGAGCCAGGAACCCGATGGGCCGGCCGAGGACGCGGGTGACGATCGAGTACAGACCGCCGGCCACCGGGAACATCGACCCGAGCTCGCCCATGCAGAGCGCGACGTTGAGGGCAATGAAGCCGCCGATGAGATAGGCCCACAGTGACCCGGTGCCGGCGGTGGCGATCACCGCGGTTCCCACCACCAGCAGCGAGGCGGTCGGAGTGATGTCGGACAAGGTGAGGGCGAGGTTGCCGAGGAGGTTCAGGCCACGCTGCAACTGGGGCGTGTAGCCCATGTCCTCCAGCAGCACCTCGCTCTCAACGTCAGAGTGGTGAGGGTGGGGCTCCGTGGGGCTCAACTCGGGTCTCCTTAGTCGACGAAAACCGACAGCGGCAGGGTGAATCCGACGTTCCACATCCCGGCGTCCACAACCTCGAGGATCTTCAGGTCGCCGGCCAGGCTGCACAGCATGTATGAGTCCTGTCTGGTGAGTCCGTGCTCGGCGACGATCCACTCGACCATGGCCAGCACGGCCTTGCGCGTGCCCTCCATCAGGTCCGGTGCGATCCCCATCGCGCCGTGGTGCCCGCGCTCGTCGACCTTGGGCGTCAGCGGACCGGCGCTGCGGAAGTACGGGGCGCCGATTGTGCGCTGCTCGACCGAGAAGCGCAGGGTCGCGCGCATGTCGCATTCCAGCGCCGCCACGCACACCTCCCCGTCCCCCTGCGCCGCGTGCGGGTCGCCGCAGGAGAACAGCGTTCCCTCACACCACACCGGCAGCCACAGGGTGGAAGAGGCGGTGAGGTGGCGGGTGTCGACGTTGCCCCCGCCCTTGTGCGGCGGGAAGGCCGGGGCGGTGGTGGGCTCGTCGGGGTGGGTGCCCATCGTCCCCAGGAAGGGGGCGAACGGAATGTTGATTCCCCCGCCGAAGTCGATGTGCGTACCGCCGCGCAGGTCAAACGTCCGCAGGTACGGATCGGGGAATTCGTCGGGGAGCGTGCCCAGTTCGGGGAGCTGGACGCACCAGCCCCAGTCGCCGGGCGTCAGCTCGAGGATCTCGATCTTGAGGGTGTCACCCGGATTGGCTCCCTCGACGTACACCGGACCGAGCAGGTTGTAGAGGGTGTCGAAGTCGAACTTGGTCTGCTCGAAGGTGTCGCCTTCCTGCACCTGACCGTGCCCCGCCATCAGGAGGTCGTAGTGCACGACGTCCCCCGAGGCGATCCGCAGCGTCGGCTCCAGTCCGTTGTCCCACCCGTGGTGGATGCGCTTGGGGTCTATCTCGTGCTCCATGACGATCTCCTCTCTGCCTCGAGCTATCTCCACTCGCGGGTTGTAATTGGCCACGCGTCGACGACCGTCTCGTCATCCACCACCAGCATCTGGGAGTGCAGGTTCGCGGCGGCACAGGCATGGTTGGGTACAACGCGCAGGCGCGCCCCGACCGGGATCTCACACGGGCCGTCGGCGTGGACGATCGCCTGCTCCTCGTAGAGCCTGGCCACGGTCAGCTCCGGATGGCCCTGGACAACGCCGAAGCCGGTGGTCAGCGTGCTCAGCGTCTCGGCGGCCAGCGCCTTGGATCCGGAGTCGAGGATCAACCGGTCCGGGGCCGGTCGAGAGGTCACGGTGGCCAGGACCGACAGCGCGCACCGTTCAAGCGGCACGAGGCCGAGGGCGACCTGCGTCGCGTCGTAGAACACGTAGTTGCCGGGCCGGATCTCCGTGATCCCGTCGGCGGACTCCATGGCGTGCGAGGTCGGCGTACTGCCGACACTGCGCGTGGCGGTCTCGATGCCGTTGCCGGTGAGCGCGTCGACGGTCCGGGCGACGGCATCATGCTCGTCGCGGGCCGCCGCCACGATCCCTGCACGGTCCTTGGCGCCGTAGGCGTGGCCGCCGAACGTGAGCAGCCCGTCGAACGACGCGTGCGTGGCCTGGCCGACAGCGCGTGCAACCTGGTTGGCGGTGGCGGCGCCCGGAAGGGTTCCGAAGCGGCCCACCCCGCAGTCGACCTCCCACAGGTACGCGATCTCGACTCCGGCGCGGCGGCAGGCGTCGTCGAGCGTCGCCACCACCTGCGGGTCGTCGACCGCGACCCGAACCCGGACGCGGCCGGCCAGCGCCAGGAGCCGCTCAAGCCGCCAGTCGCCGACCGGTGGCGCGGTGATCAGGAGATCGTCGACGCCGGCGGCGGCAAAGCCCTCCGCCTCCGCCAGGGTCGCGACCGTGAGTCCGGCGGCGCCGTGCTCTCGCTGGAGGGCGGCGATCGCGGGGGACTTGTGCGTCTTGGCGTGCGGTCGCAGCGCGACGCCCAGCGACCGGGCCCGCGCGGCCATCTGCTCGACGTTGGTGAGCAGGCGACCGTGGTCGACCACCAGGGCGGGCGTGACCACCTCATCGAGTTGCGGGAGGCTCACCATGGTGGGGTCGCCGCTCCAATCACCCCGGCCACCCCGACGCTGGAGGCGTTGCGAAACCCGTGTGCCCGATCGGTGCGAAAGCGAATGAGGTCGCCCTGGCTGAGCTCGTGGCACTCGGTCTCGATCAGGAGCTCGATGCGGCCGTACAGGACGTAGGCGATCTCCTCGCCAGGGTGGCCGATCATGTCGCGGTCAAAGCCGCCGCCGGGCTCGAACGTCAGCAGGTAGGGCTGGATCGTGTGATCGTGGCCGCTCCCGAGCAGCTGGTACAGCGCACCGCTGCCCCGGCGCACCCCCGGCACCGCGGCGGCGCAGTTGCGGATGATCTCGACGCCCTCCGGGCCCGACGACGGCGTCGGCTCCCCGAGCAGGTCGGTGATGTGCAGCCCGAAGTGCTCGGCCACCAGCTGAAGGCGCTTGAGCGACACCCCGCCGTTCCCGTTCTCCAAGGCGGAGAGCGAGGAGGGGGCGATGCCGATCTCGTGCGCCTGGGCCCGTAGCGTCTTACCCGCTTGCGTGCGCAGCCGCCGGATCCGCTGGCCCATCACGTCCGCCTGCTGTCCATCGCTGGGTGAGGCCGCCGGCTTTCGCAGCGGTCGTGGAGCGCGCGGCGCCCGCGGCCGCGCTGTTCGTTGAGCCCGTACGTTTGACATCGGCGTTCGGTGGGCGCGAACGCTAGCTTAACCCGACCGCCGCACACAGACAACCGGCACGCCACGCCTTGATCTCTACGTTTCGTGGCCCTCGAATCCGCGGTGGGCACGACTCCACGCGACCGCGAACGGGAGTTCGATCACCCATCGCTCGATCGAGCGCGGCTTCCAGCAATTGATCGCCAGACCGCTGCGGATCACCTCGGCGACGTTCGCTCCCACCGCCGCGGCCAAGGCGCTCATCGCGCACCCCTACCTGCGCGACGCCAACGGCTCGATGACGAGTCTGTGGATCCCGGGCTTCGGCGTGTCGAGCGCCGTCTGGGGGCCGGTGTTCACCGACGGCGGACTGGCTTCGAGCTCCCTGGACCTGGCCCGCTTCGCCAATGCTCTGCTGGGCGGGCGGCTGGTCAACGCGACGGCGGTCAGGGAGATGAGCGACATCGGCCAGGGCGACTATGGCTTCGGTTTGCGAGGCGGCGTCGCATCCGTGGCCGCTGCGCCAAAGAGCTACCGTGTCGGCCACCGACCGAGGAGCGAGATGAAAGTAATCGGAGCCGGCCTGCCACGGACGGCCACCACGACACAAGCGATCGCGTTCGAGATGCTGGGCTTCGGCCGCTGCTACCACATGCGCGACCTGATGATGGACTTCGAGACGGGACTGCC
>DASXCN010000148.1:0-4559 GCA_036491155.1 Solirubrobacteraceae bacterium
GGGGCTGCAGGAGCTGACCACCATTCATCCGCTGGGGCCAGGTCGATGCGCGACCGCGGTGATCTACCTCTACAACAACCTGCTCGACCTCGACAACGCGCAGCCCGGCGAGAACTGGGTCCCGCTGCGCCGGCTCGTGGCTAAGGAGCCCACGATCGGCGCCTGCGCTCCGCGCCGTCCGTCGCGTGGCACATCGCCGCAAGGCCCGTCCACCGGCGCCACGCTTCACATCCACGGCCCGCCCGCCGGCGGGGGAAGCGAGCCCTGATCCCGCCAGACCCCTACGAGGAAGACAGAAGCGAGGCCAGCTTCTCCGGGGTGTCCCCGTCGGCCACCGGCGAGTAGAGGACAAAGCGCTGTTCGGGCGCGTCGTGCGGGTGGAAGATCGCGTGCTCGAAGATCAGGGTGCCCGCGACCGGGTGGTGGATGGTCCTGCGCCCGGACCCCGACTGGGCCACCTCGTGCTTGCCCCAGAGCTTGCAGAACTCAGCGCTGGACTTGCGCAGCTTGGCGACGAGCTCCTCGAACGAGGGATCGCCGATGTGCCGGGCGTGGTCGGCGCGGAACTTGGCGGCCATCAGGCGGGCGCTGGGCGTCCAGTCGGGCAGCATCTCGCGCCGGGCTGGGTCCATGAAGTGCATCCACAGGTGATTGCGGGCCCCGCGCGGCACGTCGTCGAGGTTGCCGAACAGTGCCCGGGTCGCGGAGTTCCAGACCAGATAGTCCCACCGGCGGCCGAGCACGTAGGCCGGGCTGGTGCCCAGGTTGTGGATCAGGCGCTTGACCTCCGGGGCCACCTTCTCGTCGGTCTTGCAGGGCGGCGGGATCTCGCCGCGCCCGAGCAGCACGAGGTGGGTGCGCTCGGCGGGGGTGAGCCGCAGCGCCCGGGAGATGGCCTCCAGCACGTCCAGCGACGCGCGCACGTCGCGCCCCTGCTCCAGCCACGTGTACCAGGTGGCGCCCACGCCGGCGAGGTGGGCCACCTCCTCGCGGCGCAGCCCGGGCGTCCGGCGACGGCCGCCGGACGGAAGCCCCACGTCCTCGGGCTTGAGGTGCGCGCGCCGCTTGCGTAAGAAATCCGCGAGCTCCTCGCGGCGTCGATCCTCGGTCGCGCTCAGGATGAGGCTGGGGTCGAGCGCAGGAGCCTCAGCGGTCGTGGGGGGAACCTCTACTACCAGGATAAATCCTTCTCTTGTACCTGGATAGGAATCATCGCAGACTACCGACCATGCCTGCAACCAGAAACTTTCTCCAAGGGCGGCTGGCGTCGACGAACGCTCTTTTGGCCGTCGTCTGCCTCGCCCAATTCATGATCATCCTGGACGTCTCGATCGTCAACGTGGCGCTGCCGTCGATCCGGGACGGACTGCGCTTCTCCACCACCGGGCTGCAGTGGGTCGTCAACGCCTACACCCTGACCTTCGCCGGTCTGCTGATGCTGGGCGGGCGCTCCGCCGACCTTTTGGGCCGCCGGCGGGTGTTCCTGGCCGGCATCGCGATGTTCTCGCTCAGTTCGCTCATCTGCGCGCTGGCCAGTTCGCGTGGGCTGCTCATCGGCGCCCGCGGCGTGCAGGGGATCGCCGGCGCGATCACCTCGCCCGCGACCCTCTCGATCATCACCAGCACCCTCCCGGAGGGCCGCGAGCGCAACCGGGGCCTGGGCCTGTGGGGCGCCATGGGAGCGCTCGGCGCCTCCTCGGGCGCGCTGCTCGGCGGCATCCTCACCCAGGCCTTCGGATGGCAGGCGATCTTCGCCGTCAATATCCCGCTGGGCGCCGTCGTGGTGGGCCTCGGCCTGCTCGCCATCCCCTCGATCGCGCCCGTAGAAGGTCATCCGCGGCATTTCGACGCGCTGGGGGCGACGCTCGTCACCGCCGGCCTGATCGCGCTGACCTTCGGGATCGTGCGCACCGACACGCTGGGCTGGGGCTCGCCCGGCGTCCTGGCCCCCCTGGCCGCCGGTGTCGCGCTGCTGGCGACGTTCCTCTACGTCGAGGCTCGGGTGGCGCAGGCGCCGCTGGTCCCGCTGCAGATCTTCCGGATCCGGCAGCTGCGGGCGGCCAACGTCGTCGTGGTGGCGCTCTACGCCTCCACCTTCCCGGCGTTCTTCTTCATCACGCTGTATCTCCAGCAGGTCCTGCACTACAGCGCGATCGGGGCCGGGCTGGCCTTCCTCCCGTGGACCCTGTCGATCTTCACCGGCTCGACCCTCGCCCCCCGGGTGGTGGCGCGCTTTGGCGCGCGGCGGGTCATCGCGCTCGCGATGCTGGCCGTGGCGGGCGGGATGGCGCTGTTCGCGGGCATCGCGCCGGGCGGGTCCTACGCCGGCGCGGTCCTGCCGGGAGCGCTGCTGGCCGCCCTGGGCATGGGCTTCAGCCTCGTGCCCTCGACCATCGCTGCCATGCAGGGTGTGCCCGGCAGGCAGAGCGGGGTCGCCTCGGGCCTGCTCAACACCAGCCGACTCCTGGGCGGGGCGCTGGGTCTGGCCATCCTCTCCACGATCGCCGCCGGGCACACGCGCGGGGTGGCGGCAGCCGGCGCCCCCGGGGCCCTCACCGGGGGCTTTGACCTGGCCTTCACCGTGGCCGTGGGCTTCGCCCTAATCGGCGCGCTGGTGGCGGCCGTCGGCCTGCGGCCCGCGTCGGAGCGCGCAGCGGTGGCGGATCTCGCCGAGCCCATCGAGGCCGACGAGCGCCGGGCCCTGGCCGCCTGACCCCCGCAGCCGTGCGCCCGCACGGAGCCCTGGCTGCTACCCGAGGATCCCCAGCCCGAGCATGGCGCCCATCAGCAGGAGAGCCACGCCGGTCAGCAGATCGGGGCGGATGTGGATCAAGTGGCCGATGACCCGACCGAGTTGCAGGCCGGCCACCGACACCACTGCCGTGGTGAAGCCGAACAGCGGCGGCGCGAGCCAGGGCGAATACCCGAGCAGGCCGAGGCTCGTGCCGGCGACGACGTTGTCGACGCTCAGCGGCAGCGGCAGGCCGAACAGGGCAAATCGGAAGTCCAGCCCCTCCTCGGGCGCAGGAGTCCGCAGGGCCTCAACGATCAGGTACAGGCCGTAGGCAGCCAACGTGGCCGCCCCGATGTAGTCCGCCGTGGAGCCGATCTTCTCGCCGACGTAATCGCCCACCAAGATGCCCACGAGTGGCGCCAGACCGTCCCAGAACCCGAAGGTGAGCGAGATCTGTGCCGTGCGCTTCCAGCTGAACCGCCCGACCCCGAGCACAACCGCAGTGCGGAAGTTATCCAGGCTGAGCGCGAATCCGACGATGAGAAGACTGCCGAGCATATGGTCGATGGGCCACCGTCACATTGGGGCCGCGGCCGGCGCCGCGATCGTGGCCGCCGTCCCCTGATCCGCCACGCCCGCGTGCGGGCGTGGCGAAATCGTCGGGGATGCGCGTCTACTCCGGCAGTGCGAACGCAAACAGCGCGGAGCCGCCCGCCTGCGCGAGCGCGCCGGGGTAGAACCCCTCGGTCCAGGCGCCGTACCCGACCGGCACCGCGATGTACTGCCGCCCGTCGACGCTGTACGTGCTTGGGCTCGAGTGGTGGCCGCTGCCGCACGAGAACTCCCAGAGGAGCTCTCCACTGCTGTCGTTGAACGCCCAGTACTTGCCCGCGGGCCCACCGGCGAACACGAGGCCGCCGCCAGTGGCCAGCACCGACGCGGTCATCGGGTGGTCCTGGCGGAAGCGCCACTTCTCCTGGCCGGTGGCTGGATCGAACGCCGAGACGTAACCGGACACGTCCTCCGTGTCCACGGCGACACCCGCGCCCCAGTACGGGATGCTCTCCTTGAACTCCCGGCGCCGCCGTGTGGCGGTCGCACCGACATCCTGCACCGGGCAGTAGAACAGCCCCGTCTTCGGGCTGTAGGCGGCATGCGTCCATTCCTTGGCGCCGGCCGGGCCAGGCCAGAAGTGGACCGGCTCCCCCTCTTTCTCGGGGTACAGCCTCGGCGTCACCTTGCCGCTGGAGTCGATCTCGCCCCAGGTGATGCGGTCGACGAACGGCACGACCCGGATCAGGCTGCAGTCCGTGCGGTCCAGGACGAAGAAGTACCCGTTCTTGTCGAAATGTCCGGAGCACTTGCGCCCGTCCATCTCGAACAGGATGTTCTCCATCGTCGAGTCGTAGTCCCACAGGTCGTGCGGGGTGTACTGATAATGCGACTTGATCTGGCCGCTATCGGGATCGACCGCCACGACGCAGTCCGTGTAGAGGTTGTCGCCCTCGCGCACTTCCCCGTCGAAGTCGGGGCACGGGTTGCCCGTGTTGAAGTACAGGAGGTTCAGCTCCGGGTCGAACGTGGGCGTGGTCCAGCAGTTCGCTCCGCCCCGGGCCCAGGCCTCGCCTTCGGAGGGCCACGTCTCGGACCCCGGTTCCCCGGGGGCCGGAACCATGTAGCAGCGCCAGACGCGCTCCCCGGTCTCGAGCTTGAAGGCGTCGGCATGGCCGCGCACCCCGAACTCGCCGCCGGAGCTCCCCACGATCACCATGTCCTTGACGATCAGCGGCGCGACGGTGGCGCTCTCACCGGCTCGCACGTCGCC
>DASXCN010000149.1:0-2059 GCA_036491155.1 Solirubrobacteraceae bacterium
GTCAGACAGGGAGCCCCGGATCACCTCGCGGTCCCAGTCGTAGGCGGGGCCGACGTACTCGATGGCCGCCCAGTCTGAGAGGTCGGAGAAGAAGTAGGGGACGACGTCGTGGGCGACGTCCTTGCCCAGCATGTTGAGCGCGACGGTCTTGCCCTGGGTGAAGGCGGCGTCCCAGTGCTCGACGCGGATCGGCCGACCGCCGTGGACGACGCTCTCGTACTCGGCCATGTCGCCGGCGGCGAACACGCCGGGGGTGGCGGTCTCCAGGCGGGAGTTCACGCGCACGCCGCCGCTCTCGCCGAGTTGGAGGCCGGCGGCGCGGGCCAGCATGACGTCGGGGTTCACGCCGGCGCCGATGACCACGGCGTCGGCGGTGATCTCGCGGCCGCATTTGGTCACGACCTTCGTCACCCGCCCGTCGGCACCCTCGAAGCGCTCGAGCTCGTCCTCGCCGTGCAGAGTGATGCCATGGCTCTCCAGCAGCTCGTGGAAGTAGCCGGCGGCCTCGCGGCCGAAGGTGCGGATGAGCGCGCGCTCCTCCAGCATGACCATCGTGCACCGGCTGCCGAGCTCGGTCAGCGTCGCCGCGACCTCCGAGGCGATGTAGGAACCGCCGATCAGCACCACCCGCTTGCCCGCGGCGTCCTCGCGAATCGCGTCGCTGTTGCCCAAGGTGCGCAGGTAGTGGATGCCTTCGAGCTCGGCCCCCGGCACGGTGAGGCGGCGGACGTTGGCCCCGGTGGCCACCAGGGCCTTACCGAAGCCCACCTCCTCCTTGGTGGAGAGCTTGACCGTGCGCTCGGCGAGGTCGAGCTTCATCGCCGAGGTGCGAGTCAAGGCCTCGATCTGCTGCTCGGCGTACCACTCGGCGGTCTGAAACAGCGCGTCCCCGCGCGAGTCCTTGCCCTGCAGGTAGCCCTTGGACAGCGGCGGGCGGTCGTAGGGCAGGTCGGGCTCGCGCCCCACCATCAGGATGGAGCCGTCGGCTCCCGAGCGGCGCAGCCAGCGGGCGCAGTTGCCCGCGGCCAGACCGCCGCCGATGAGCAGAAAGTCGACGCTGCGGTCAGCCACCGGTGCCAGCGACGATCTAGTTGCGGGCCGGGAGCTCTGAGCCCTCGGGCGCGAAACGGGGCGTGATCTCGCCCTCGAGACCGGGGTCGAGAATGAGCAGCACCTGGTCGCCGGCCTGGATCACCGAGTCGGCCTTGGGCACGAACCCGGCGCCGTTGCGCAGGACCGAGATGATGAGCGACCCCTCGGGCAGCGAGACGTCGTTGACGCGGCGACCCGCGGCGCTCGAGCCCGCCCCCACCTCGAGCTCGATGATCTCCAGATGCTCTTCCTCGAGGGCAAGGAGCTGGACAAGGCCGTACTCGGGGACCTCGTGCTCGATGAGGCGCAGGATCAGGTCGGTGGCCGAGACGGCGGGCTGGATCCCCAGCGTCTTGAAATGCACCATGTTGCGCGGGTTGTTGACTCGGGCGACGATCCGGTCCACTCCGTACTTCTCGCGGGCCACCTGGCAGATGAGGATGTTGTCCTCGTCGTCCCCGGTGACCGCGATGACGAGGTCGGCGCGCTGGATGCCCGCGCGCTCGAGGATCCACAACTCGGTGGCGTCGCCGTATTGCACGGCGTGCTCGAGCTCCTCCTCGACGACCCGGAAGCGGCGGTGGTCGGACTCGATCAGCGTGACCTCCCTGTCCTTGGCGATCAGCTCCCGGGCGAGGTTCCACCCCACCTTGCCCGCTCCCGCGATGATCACGTACATGTGGCCACTGGCTCCCTTCCGTCAGACGGTTGACTCCGCGGGGTCGTGGAATCGGCCATCTAGGCCTCGAGAACGACGTGTTCGGCTTGGTCGATGGCGTGCTGCGTGGGACAGATGGTGATGAGTCCCTGCTCTCCGTACCAGGCAGCCCGGGCCGGGTCGGCCACGCGCACGATGACGCGAGGCACGTTGAAGCGCCGCTGAGCGAGCTGGGCGATCACGAGGTTGGTGTTGTCGCCTCGCGTGGCCGCCAGGAACACGTCGGCCTGCTCGATCCCGGCTTCGACG
>DASXCN010000150.1:0-2924 GCA_036491155.1 Solirubrobacteraceae bacterium
AGCCGCTTCATCGAGCCCAAGCGCCACTTCGAGAAGCCGCTCGCCCTCTCGCCGCTCATCGCCATCGACCGCGAGCGCTGCATCCTCTGCTACCGCTGCGTGCGCTTCTCACAGGAGATCGCCGAGGACTACCAGCTCATCTTCACCGAGCGCGGCGCTCATACCTTCGTCGGCACCTACGACGGCCACCCCTACGTCGCGCCGTTCAGCGGCAACATCATCGAGCTGTGCCCGGTGGGCGCGCTCACCTCCCAGCCGTACCGCTTCCGCGCGCGCCCGTGGGACAACGAGAGCGCCGGCGGCGTGTGCACGCTGTGCTCCTCGCAGTGCAACGTCACCTTCACCGTCCGCGACGAGCGCGTGGTGCGCGTGCTGGCCCGTGACGCCGATGGCAACCCGGACGTGGACGACGGCTGGCTGTGTGACAAGGGCCGCTTCGCCTACCAGGCGATCCATGTCGATGACCGCATCACCCGGCCGCTGGTGCGCGATGGCGGCGAGCTGCGCGAGGTCTCCTGGGAGCGCGCGCTGCAGACCGCCGCGGGACTGGCGCGCCACGCGGGCCGCGTCGGCACGCTGGTCGGCGGGCAGGCCTCCAACGAGGAGGGCTTCCTGCTCCAGCGCATCAGCCGCGAGGCCCTGGACACATCGGACATCGACTCCCGCGGGCCCAACGCGCTGCCCGCCGGCGTCGCCCGGGCCCTGGCCGCCCCCGAGCTGCAGGCCTCGGTCCCAGACATCGAGTTCGCCCACACCGTGCTGGTCTTCGGCTGCGATCCGCGCGACGACTCGCCCATCCTGGACCTGCGCGTCCGCAAGGGAGTGCGCCGCAACCGCGTCAAGCTCGCCATCGCCACGGCGCGGCCCACGGCTCTGGAGGCCAACGCCACCGTCAGCCTGCGCTACGCCCCCGGCGCCGACGCGGCCTTCGCCGCCGCGCTGGAGCGCGCCCTGGACGGGGCGGCCGACGTGGCCGAGGACGTCGCCGCGCTGGCCACGCTGCTGCGCGACGGCGGCGAGGACGTCGTGGTCCTCTTCGGTGAGCGGATCGGCACCGCCGCGGCGGCCACCCTGGTGCGCATCGCCCGCCGGCTGGGGCTGGCCGGGCGCCCGGGCGCCGGGCTGCTGGGCCTGCCTGCCGGCGCCAACGGACGTGGCCTGCGCGAGGCCGGCGCGGTCCCCGACGCCGGCCCCGGGTACAGCGCGCTGCAGACCGCCGGGCGCAGCACGGCGGAGATCGGCGCGGCGGCCGCCGCCGGTGAGATCACCGCCCTTCACCTGTTCGGCACCGACCCCGTGCGCGACGAGCCCGACCGCGCCCTGTGGGAACGCGCCCTGCATTCCGCCGCGCTCGTCGTCGCCCACGCCTCGGTACTGACCGAGGGGCTGGCCGAACACGCCACCGTCATCTTCCCCGCCGAGTCGTATGCCGAGAAGGAGGGCACCCTGGTGCACCCCGACGGCCGGCTGCAGCGCCTGCGGATCGCCATCGCCTACCCCGGCGAGGTGCGCGCGGGCTGGTGGGTCCTCACCGAGATCGCCGCGGCCTGCGGGCTGGACACCGGCGTGGCGCGCGCCGGGGACGCGTTCGCGCAACTGGCGGCGGCGGTGCCCTTCTACGCGGGGCTGACGCTCGAGGACATCGGCGCGCGCGGCGTGCGCTGGCCCGAGCGCCCGCAGGTCCAGTCGATGGCGCTCGGCGGTGAGAGCCCGCTGCCCGGCGAGTCGGCCGAAGCCGGGGCACCCGAGCCCGCCCAGCCTGTGGCGCTCACCAACGGCCACCTGCGTCTGGGGACCTACCGGCCGATCTGGGCGTCCCCCGAATGCGAGATCTCGCCGGCGCTCAAGTTCCTCATCCCCGAGCAGCAGGTCGAGCTCTCGCCCGAGGACGCGCACCGCCTGGGCGTGTTGCACGGCGAGGAGGTCATCGTGGCTCAGAACGGCACCCGCCTGGCCGCCAAGGCATTCGTGCGCTCGGCCGTCCCGGCCGGCAGCGCCTTTTTGGCCGACGGCCTATCCATCCAATCGGCCAACGTGCTGACCGGGGTGGGCGGGAGCGAAATCGAAGTGATCAAGCCGTGAGCCTGGTGATGGCGGACGTCAACCTGATCGAGCCCTGGTGGATCCAGATCATCAAGGCCCTCGTCATCTTCGGGGTCATCTTCGCCGTGCTGCCCATGATCATCATCTACGAGCGCAAGCTGCTGGGACGCTTCCAGGGCCGCTACGGCCCCAACCGCGTCGGTCCCTTCGGCCTGATTCAGCCGCTGGCCGAGGCGGTCAAGCTCGCCGTCAAGGAGCCCTTCCGCCCCACGACGGCGGTGAGCTCGCTGTACCGGATCGCGCCCATGATCGCGATCATCACCGCGGTGGCGTCGATGGCGATCCTGCCCTTCGGCGGCGTGCAGAACATCTTCGGGCGCCCGATCGGCCTCTACGGGATCGACGTCTCGATCGGCCCGCTCTACGTCTTTGCCTTCAGCGGCATCTCCTTCTACGGGATCATGCTCGGCGGCTGGGCCTCGGGCTCCAAGTACTCGTTCCTGGGCGCGATGCGCGGCGCCGCGCAGCTCATCTCCTATGAGGTATCGCAGGGCCTGGCGCTCGTCGGCGTGATCATCACGGCCGGGACGCTGTCGCTGACCGGGATCGTCCACGCCCAAGCGGGCATGTGGTACTTCATCCCGCAGTTCGCCGGCTTCCTCATCTTCATGACGGCGTCCTTCGCTGAGACGAATCGCGCGCCGTTCGATGTCGTCATCGCCGACGCCGAGCTGGTGGGGAGCTACTTCACCGAATACGGCGGCCTGGCCTTCGTGGCGTACCAGTTTGCCGAGTACGCCAACGTCATCGTCGTCTCGGGCCTGGCCACGACCCTGTTCTTTGGCGGGTGGCTGATGCCCTTCGGGATCCATCCCCCCGGC
>DASXCN010000151.1:0-14015 GCA_036491155.1 Solirubrobacteraceae bacterium
AGGAAGGTGTCAAAGGCGCCGAAGCCGCGCAGGACGTTCTTGCTCAGGTCGGCGCGGTCGACGCGGAGGATGAGATGGTCGCGCCGGCGGCGCAGCAGCTCTGACTCGAAATCCTGCACGCGGGGCCGGGCGGCGACAGCCTGGATGGCGCGGGAGTCGATGGGCAGCGGGTAGGCGCGGACCCAGACCTCGCGGTCGTCCACCGTCACCACGCCGGCCTCGTGGTCGACCTTCAGGCCCATCAGGTCCTCGCAACACTGCAGGAAGTTGCGGCGGTAGGAGCGGGTGTGGAAGCCGATGATGTCGTTGGAGAGGATGCCGTTGTAGATGTCGCGACGGATCGGCATGGGGAGTACCCGCCAGGAGTCCGACTGGCTCCACGGGATGTGGACGAAGTGGTGCAGGAAGACGTCGGGTCGCTTGCGGCGGATGAGCGCCGGGAGGATGTAGAGGTGGTAGTCGTGGACCATGACCACCGGGTTCTCGATGTCCTCGATCTCCTCGAGCACCGCGTCGGCCAGGTCCTCGTTGACCGCGCTGTAGCCGAACTCGAAGGCCTCGGTCTCGTTGCGGCGGATGTCCGGCGCGTTGGACAGATCCCACAGGTAGTGCTGGATGAACCACAGCAGCGGGTTGGCGATGATGTTGTAGAAGCCGTCGTAGGCGTCGGGGTCCGACGCGACGAGCTTGACCCGGTATTCGTCGCCTTCCGGGGTCTTGACCGGGAACGGGCGCCCGTCGTTGCGCTCCGCCTCGGCGATGTCCTCGTCGGTCATGGCCGACGCGACCCAGGTCACCGGGCGATGGGAGGCCAGTCCGATGAGCGCGGTGACCAGACCGCCGGTCCCCCGCTTGATCTCCCCTCCCTCCTGGAAGGTGACCGGGCCACGATTGGAGACGAGGACGAGTGGCGTGTCGGTTGACATGCGTCGCCCTAGACGATAACCGGCCCCCGGCCTCGCGACATACCCCACTAGATCAGTGAAGTTGTTAGCGTTGCTTCTCCGCCGCCCTCGTAAAGGAGAACCACCGTGAGCACCACCGACGAGCTTCTGGCCAACAACGAGAGCTACGTGGCCGCGTTCGACAAGGCTGATCTGCCGTTGCCGCCTGCTCGCAAGGTGGCTGTCATCGCTTGCATGGACGCTCGCCTCAACGTCTACGGGATGCTCGGGCTCACCGAGGGAGACGCCCACGTCATCCGCAACGCGGGCGGGGTCGTCACCGACGACGAGATCCGTTCGCTGGCCATCTCGCAGCGCCTGCTGGGCACCGAGGAGATCATCCTCATCCACCACACCGACTGCGGGATGCTCACCTTCACCGACGACGCCTTCAAGGCCGCCATCGAGAAGGACACCGGGATCAGGCCCAACTGGGCCGCCGAGGCCTTTCCCGACCTCGACGCGGATGTGCGCCAGTCGATTGCTCGCATCAAGGCCTCGCCCTTCGTTCCCAACAAGGAATCGGTCCGCGGTTTCGTCTACGAGGTGGAGACGGGGCGGCTGCGCGAGGTTTCGTAGTCAGGGCCGTGCTCCCGGGTAGCGTCCCGGAGCATGGCTGAACACGACGTCATCGTGATCGGGGCCGGCCCGGCCGGGGAGGTGTGCGCCGGGCGGGCCGCCGCCGAGGGTCTCGACGTCGCCCTCGTCGAGCGTGAGCTCGTCGGCGGGGAGTGCGCCTATTGGGCATGCATGCCCTCCAAGGCCCTGCTGCGCCCGGCTCAGCTACTCGCCGAGGTCCAGCGCGTTCCCGGAGCCCGGCAGGCGGTGACCGGCGCACTTGACCCTGCGACCGTGCTGGCTCGCCGCGATGAGGTCATCCACGACCTCGACGACTCCACCCAGCTGGCATGGGTCCAGGAGCGCGAGATCACGCTGTACCGCGGCCAGGCTCGGCTCGACGGCGAGCGCTGCGTCCAGGTCGGCGACGAGGTCCATCGCGCACGCCGGGCGGTGGTCATCGCCGCCGGGAGCGGGGCGGCCATCCCGCCGGTGCCCGGCCTGGCCGACATCGCACCCTGGACCAACCGGCAGGCCACCAACGCCAAGGAGGTCCCGGGGCGCCTCACGGTCCTGGGCGGCGGGGCCGTGGGCTGCGAGCTGGCGCAGGCATGGGCGTCGCTGGGCGCGGCGGTCACCCTCGTCGAGGCGCTCCCGGCGCTCCTACCCGGCGAAGAGCCGTTCGCGGGGGAGGTGGTTGCCGCCGCTCTGCGTGATTGCGGGGTGGACGTGCGCCTGGGTGCGCGGGCCACGCGGGCGGCCCGCGGCCAGGACGGCACCTTCACCCTCGCCGCCGGCGACGACGAGCTCGTCTCCGACGAGCTGTTGGTGGCGGTCGGCCGCACGCCTCACACCCATGACCTTGGGCTGGAGAGCGTCGACCTCGAACCCGGGGCCACCATCGCCGTGGACGACCGCATGCGGGTGACCGCCCCCGCTCACCGCGACTGGCTCTACGCCATCGGCGACGTCAACGGCCGCGCCCTGCTCACCCAGGCCGGCAAGTACCACGCGATGATCGCCGTGGCCAACATCATGAACCGGGAGGCGACCGCCGACTGGGATGGCCCCCTGACCCCCCGCGTCGTCTTCACCGACCCCCAGGTCGCCGCCGTGGGGCGCACGCTGAGCGAGGCACTCGACGCCGGCATCAGCGCCCGTGCGGTGGACGCCGACATGGGCCTCACCCCGGGTGCGAGTTTCGTCGGCAAGGGCGCACCCTCCGCGTGCCGGATCGTCGTCGACGAGCAGCGCGAGGTCATGATCGGCGCCACCTTCACCGGCCCGGAGGTGGCCGAGTCGCTGCACGCCGCGACGATCGCCGTCGTCGGCGAGATCCCGCTGCGGCGTCTCGTCCACGCGATGCCGCCGTTCCCCACGCGCAGCGAGGTGTGGCTCAAGCTCCTGGCTCCCTTCAAGCCCTGAGGCCCGCGGCCACGTCTCGTCGCTGCGGCGACGCCACCCACCCGCGCCACCTACCCGCGCCCACCGGCGCCGGTCAGGTGGGGATCTCGAGCGTGAACGTCGTCGCCCCCGCTCCCGACTGCACCGAGAGCCGGCCTCGCATGCGGTCGGCGAGCTCGGAGGCGATGGCCAGCCCCAGCCCCGACCCCTGGGCATCGTCGGCGGTGTAGAACGGCTCGAAGATCCGCTGCTGGGCCATCCGCTCGATGCCCTCGCCGTCGTCGCGGACGGCGAGACGCACGTTGCCGTTCTCCCGTGCCGCGGTGACGACGATCTGGGTGCCCGGCGGGGTGTGGGTGAGCGCGTTGTCGATGAGGATCCGCATGATCTGGGCTACCCGAACCGGGTCGCACTGAGCCTCGATGATCGAGTCCCGCCCACCCTGCAGCCGCAGCTCCAGCCGGCTGTCGTGCTGAGCCAGGGTGGGCTCGAACTCCCCGGAGACCGACCGCGTGAGCTCGCCGAGGTCCACCCCTTCGGGGCGCAGCTCCAGAGACCCGGACTCCAGCCGCGAGAGGTCGAGCAGGTCGACCGAGAGCTTGCCCAGCCGCTGCACCTGATCGCGCACCTGGTCCAGGAAGCGCCGGCGGGTCTCGGCGTCCAGTTCCTCGTCCTCGAGTAGCTCCAGGAACCCACCAAGCGAGAACACCGGGGTGCGCAGCTCGTGCGACGCGGTGGCGATGAACTTCTTGCGCGCCTGCTCGAGTTGCTGCAGCTGCTGCTGCATCTCGTTGAAGGCGACCGCCAGCTGCCCCAGCTCGTCGGTGGAGTCAACTGGGATGGGGCGGCTGAAGTCGCCCGCGGCCACCTGCTTGGCCGCCAGCTCCAGCCGCTTGACCCGCCGCGCCAGCGCCCGGGCCACCAGGTAGCCCGCGACCAGGGCGAGCAGCAAGGCGATGGCGCCGGCCACGAGGATCTCGTGGCGGACCGTCGAGACCGTGCGCATGACGTCGGCCAGCGGCGCCGAGTAAACGATCACCCAGCCGACGGTCCCAAGGTAGAAGACCGGCTTGGCCGCCTCGGCCACCGCGCCAGAGCCCATGTGCTCCACCCCGCTCACCACGCGGCGCTGCGCGACGGCCTGGTAGGCGATCGGGAACTTCAGCGCCGGCCCCGAGCCCATTCCCGAGTCGGCCTGCTTGGAGAGCTGGATCGATCCCTGGACGTCGTTGACCGACAGCAGCGCCACCCGGTCGCCCGAGGTCCCCGCGGTCTGGTTGACCAGCCCCCGAACGGCGGGCAGCGGCGTGGTGCTGCCGATGCGGTGCGCGAGCCTGCCGGAGTGAGCGCGCGCGGTGGTCGAGAGCGCGGCGAGCTTCTCGCCCATCAGACGGCTCTGCAGGCCCGGGGCGACGTACAGGTACAGCACGCCGATGGCCAGTGCCGTGATGGCGAAGAACACCACCGCCAGGCGGTTGCTCAGCGACAGCCTCATCGGGGGCCCACGGTGCCGTTCCCGTCAGCCGTCACGGATCGGTGTCACGGAAGCGGTAGCCGACGCCGCGCACCGTGAACAGGTATTCCGGGTCCTTCGGATCACGCTCCACCTTCTCGCGCAGGTGCCGGATGTGCACGTCGATCGTGCGCGGATCACGGTACGCGGAGTCGCCCCAGATCCGCGCCAGCAGCATGTCGCGCGTGAACACCCGTCCCGGCGCCCGCGCGAGCGCCGAGAGGATCTCGAACTCGACGTAGGTCAGCTGGGCATCATTGCCGCGGATGCGCACGCTGCGCTTGGCGAAGTCGATGCGCAGCTGGCGGATGTCCAACGGCGCCTCGCCGGGCAGGGCCTGATCGGGACGGCTCATCTCGGCGCGCCGCAGCGCGGCCTTGATGCGGCTGGAGAACTCGCGCAGCGAAAACGGCTTGGTGATGTAGTCGTCGGCGCCGAGCTCGAGGCCCACCACCTTGTCGATCTCCTCGGACTTGGCGGTGAGCATGATGATCGGCACCGAACTCCGGCTGCGCAGCCGCCGGCACACCTCCAGGCCGTCGATCCGCGGGAGCATCAGGTCCAGCACGACGAGGTCGAAGGGCTGCTCGTCAAACCGTTCGAGCGCCTGGCGCCCGTCGGTGGCCTGCACAACGTCGTAGCCCTCCTTGCGCAGCGGGTAGGAGAGCAGCGTCTGGATCGACTGCTCGTCATCGACGAGCAGAATCCGGGCGCTGCGTTCGGGCACCGTCGTCTCGGCCAACTTCACACAAGAGTAATGAGCGGGGGTGCTCGGCCGGGGAAAACGGTGGTATGGGCCGAGCGTCGCGCGGGGTGCCGGCCGGCGGCATTTGCCCGTCTCGGTGGCGGATAACCTTGGCTCGAATGCTGGATCCGCGTATTTACCGGACCGGACTGGTCGTCGCGGCGCTGGCTCTGGTCGTGTTGGCGTTCTCGCTGAAGGATCAGCAGACGGCGCTCAACCCGACCCTGGCCCCGTCCGCCTTCAACGGCGAGAACGTCGCCGCCAAGATGACGACGATCGCCAAGACCGATCCCAGCCGCCGGCCCGGCTCCGACGGCGATCAGTCGCTGGCCGTCACGATCCGCAACACGCTCAACCACTACGGCTTCGCGCCGACCACGGACACCTTCACCGGTCGCACCGTGGACGGGACGGTACCCCTGGAGAACGTGGTGGGCATGCGGCCGGGTACCGAGAACGGCAGCATCGTGATCATGGCTCCGCGTGACGCCCTCGGCTCGCCGGCGCAGGCGGCGGCGTCGGGCTCGGCCATGCTCATGGAACTGGCCCGCGTTCTCCAGGGCGAGACGCTCCATCGCAGCGTCGTGCTGGCCTCCACCAGCGGCACCCAGGGGACCGCGGGGGCCATCCGCCTGGCCGCCAGTCTCGGCGGGCCCGTCGATGCGGTGCTGGTGCTGGGCGACGTGGCCAGCAGCCACGTGAAGCAGCCGGTCATCCTCCCGTGGTCCACTCGCCAGGCGGTGGCACCCACCGGGCTGCGCAACACCGTGGCCTCGGCGCTGGCCGCCGAGACCTCGCTGTCGAACGGCTTCACCGGCCTCGGTGGTCAGTTCGCGCACCTCGCCTTCCCCTTCACCCTGGGCCAGCAGGCCCCGTTCGGGGCGCACGGGATCCCGGCCGTGGAGCTATCGCTCTCGGGCGAGCAGGGCCCGGCCGCCGACGCCGCGTTCATGGATCCCGACCAGCTCACCGCGGTCGGCCGCGCGGTCCTCACTTCGATCTCCGCGCTGGACAGCGGCGCGACGCTGCCCGCGCCCGCGCCCTACCTCCTGCTGGGCGGCAAGGTCGTGCCCGGCTGGGCCATCTCGCTCTTCGTGCTCTCGCTGCTGGTCCCGGTGCTCATGACCACCATCGACGGCGTCGCCCGCGCGCGCCGGCGGGGGCATGTCATCTGGCGGTCGCTGACGGTCGTGCTGGCCGCCGCCGTCCCCTTCGTGCTTCTCGTCGGGATCGTGCTGCTGGCCCGGCTGATCGGAGTCCTGCCGGCGGCGCCGCCCGGCCCGGTGGCTGCGGGAGCGATCCCGCTGAGCGGCGGTGGCGTGGCCCTGTTGGTGGTGATGGCGCTCGTCCTGCTGGGCGGCTCGGCTGGGGTGCTGGCGCTGGCGCGGCGGCTGCCCACGCGCACGCGCCAGTCGCGCCGGCCTCCGGAGGGGCTCAGCAGCGACGGCGCGGTGGCCGGCCTGTTGGTGGTGATGTGCCTGATCACCTTCGTCATCTGGCTGTCCAACCCGTTCGCCGCCTTCCTGCTTGTGCCGGCGCTGCACCTGTGGCTGTGGGCGGTCAGTCCCGACGTGCGCGTCCCGCTCCCCCTGCGCCTCATCTTGATTGCGATCGGGATCGCTCCCGCCGTGCTGGTGGTGGGCTACTACGCCAACGAGCTCGGCTATGGCCCGATCAACGTCGTGTGGGAGATGGTGCTGCTCCTCGCCGGCCACGGGGTCAGCATCGCGGCCGCCCTCGAGTGGAGCGTCGTGCTGGGCTGCCTGGTCAGCGCTCTCACCCTGTCGCTGCTGGCGACCAAGGGGCTGCGCGTCCTGCCCACTCCGATCACCGTGCGCGGCCCGGCCACCTACGCCGGCCCAGGCTCGCTGGGCGGAACCAAATCGGCGCTCCGCCGTTAATCGGGCATGACACGACGGCGACTCCCCGTACGACGGCTCATCCGCGACATCTCGTCGGTGCTCATCCTGTCGGGCCTGCTGCTCGTGCTTGACGCCGCCGCGACGCTGGTGTGGCAGGAACCCGTGACCGCCGCCATCGGACTGATCATGCGCGGCGAGGTCAACCAGCACTACCTCAGCTACAAGACCGCCCCGCTCACGGGCTCAGACGTCAAGGCACTGCACACCATCAAGCCGCCGGGCCAGCGGATCGCCTATCTCGCCCGCCGCGAGCGCACCCAGGTCACCACCGGCGACGCGATCGGCCAGATCGAGATCCCTCGCATCGGCAACACCTACAACATCGTGCAGGGCACCGACACCCAGAGCCTGGAGGAGGGGCCCGGCCACTACCCGCAGACCGCTCTGCCGGGGATGGGGCAGACGGTGGCGATCGCCGGGCATCGCACCACGTATCTGGCGCCGTTTCGCTACCTCAACGAGCTCACGAGCGGGGACCGGATCTTGGTCAAGATGCCCTACGGCACCTTCACCTACGTGGTCCAGTACCAGCGGATCGTCAAGCCGACGCAGGTGTCGGTGATTGACGATGTCGGCTATGACCGGCTCGTCCTGTCGGCCTGTAATCCTCTCTACAGTGCCGCCCAGCGGATCATCGTGTTTGCGCGCCTGAAGAGTGTGCAGCCGCTGGGTCCCGCGCGGGCCTGAGACCGTTCTGAGTTTTGACCACACGCAAACGACGTCCAAACGTCCAGCCCCCGCGCTTCGGCATGGAGGTCCAAACCTTGAGCGCCGACATCTAGGACGGAGCACTTGATCGGTCACAGCCAGCCGATAGGCGAAGGGAATCGCGACATGCGGATCAGTGAGATACAGAACCAAGTGGGGAGCGGCGAGTACCGCGTGGACACTCACGCCGTCGCCGAGGCCATCCTGCGCCGGCTGCTGCAGGAGCAGAAGCTGAGCGCCTCGTCAGACCGCCCTCAGGGCGAGTGCTCGTAGCCCGACAGCTCGTCGCTGCTGCCGCTGAGCTCTAGGCCGGACGGGTCGGCCGAGTCGTCGCTCACGCGCCCGATCCAGGTCAGCGGCGCACAGCTCGCCGGCCACTCGGCCAGCACGGCGGCGCGCGCTCGCGCCGGAAGGCAGGCGCACAGCTCGAAGTCCTCACCCGCGGTCGCCGCAAACGACGGCGGGTCGGCGTCGAGCTGTGTCGCCACCTCGGCCACGCCGGGCGCCAGCGGCAGCGCAGCCAGGTCGATCTCGAGGCGCACCCCGCTCTGGTCGGCCAGGTGCCGGGCGTCGGTGGCCAGCCCGTCGGAGAGGTCGATCATCGCGGTCGCCCCCAGGGCGCTCAGGGCTCGCCCCTCCGCCAGCCGCGGGCGGGGCCGGGCATAGCGTTCGTGCAGCGTGGCGCGCGCGGGGCTCTCCAGCGCGGCCCGTCCCTCGAGCAGGGCCAGACCGGCGCCCGCGGCCCCCAGCGACCCGGTGACGGCCACCAGATCCCCCGGACGCGCGCCGTCCCGGCCGACGATCTCGGCGGGGTCGCCGGCCCAGCCCACGACGGTCACCGACACGCTCAGCACCGCTGACGCGGTGACGTCGCCGCCGGCCACGGTCACGCCACAGTCGTCGGCGAGCTCTCGCAGGCCGGCCAGCAGGGCCAGCGTGCTCTCGATCTCGGTCCCCGCGGGCAGGCACAGCGCCAGGTAGGCCTCGCCGGGTCGCGCCCCCATCGCCGCCAGGTCAGACAGGGCGCTGCCCAGCGCCCGGTGGCCGATCTCAGCCGGCGTCAGCTGGCCCGAGCGGAAGTGGACGCCGTCGACGACGGTGTCCACCGACGTCACGGCGTAGCCTCGGCCGCGCACCACCGCGGCGTCGTCGCCGAGCCATCGCAGCACGGTCGCTCCGAGGCCGCCGCGCGGGGCCAGCACCTGCTCCAGCTGCGTGATCAGCTCCAGCTCGCGCATTGCCCGGCCGGCGGGGGCAAGCGGCGGCCGCCGCTACCGGTGGCGGTAGACGATGCGGGCCCGGTCGAGGTCGTAGGGGGAGAGCTCGACCCGGACGCGGTCGCCGGGGAGGATGCGGATGCGGAAGCGGCGCATCTTGCCGGCCACGTGGCCGAGCACGACGCGATCCATGTTGTCGAGCTTGACGCGGAACATGGCGTTGGGGAGGGCCTCGACGACCTCTCCTTCCAACTCGACCTTTTCTTCCTTGGGCATGCTGTAAAGAACCTTTTCAGGGCACGGGACGTTTGCGCCCCCTGTGCCAGTGACGAGGCTACCAGCCGCGTCGCGCTGTGAGGGCCGTCAGTGCTTCGGCGAGCCGGTGGCGCCGCCCCCGCCGCTCGGCGGATTGTGCGCCGGCGGCGGTGTCGGGCTGTTGCCCGGGCCCGGCTGGGTCGGTTGCGCGAAGAGCGTGGGGTTGTTGGTCTGGTTGGTCGAGGTACCGGTCCCCAGTCCCGCTCCGCCGTTGGACGAGGTCGTCGACGTCTGGGTCGGGGCGGCGGTCGACGGCGTGGTCACCGGCTGGCCGGTCACCGCGAACGGGCCGAAGAACGGCTTGCCGTCGAAGGGCACCTCGGGCGGTGTCCAGTCTCCGCAATAGCCGCTGGAGGCGCCGTGCATGTACTCGTTCCAGATGGGGGCGGCCAGCGTGCCGCCGAACCCGTCGTTCATGGGAATGTTGCCCTGCGGGTAGCCCACCCAGACCGCGGTCGCCATGCGGGGCGAGTAGCCGACGAACCAGGCGTTCTCCAGGTTGTTGGCGGTGCCGGTCTTGCCCGCCACGGGGCAACCGTAGTTGGCGGAGGTGCCGGTGCCGCTGGTGACGACCTGCTTGAGGACGCTCGTGCCCTCATAGGCCTCGTCGTAGGGGAACACGCGGGTGGTCTTGGGGTCCCCGAAGTCGCGGCTGCTCCCGTCGGGGAAGTCCACCTTGTTGATGATCGTCGCTGGGACGTGGTTACCGCCGTTGGCCAGCGTGGCGTAGGCGTCGGCCATCTCCAGCGGCGTGACGCCGACGCGCAGACCGCCGATCACCTCGGCCGGGTTGCCGTCGAGCGGAGAGGTGATGCCCATGGAGCGCGCGGTGTCGTCGAGCTTGTCCCAACCCAGGTCGGCCGCGAGCTGCACGTACACGGTGTTGTCGGACAGGATCGTCGCCTTGGTGATGTTGATGGTGCCCTGGTAGGAGTCCTCGGCGGTGTGCACCTCCCAGTCTGGGGCCGCGCTCAGCCAGCCCGGCGAAAGTGGCTTGGAGACGTAGTAGGTGCTGTTGGGGTTGCCGTCCTCGTCGTGGATCAGCGTCATCAGCGCGAACGTCTTGAACGACGAGCCCGGCTGGCGGTGGGCGGAGGTGGCGTAATCGACCTGGGTCGCCGCGTAGCTACCCGACGTCGCGATGGCCAGGATGTGGCCGTTGGAGGTGTTGACCGAGGCCACGGCGGCGCCGGCCGTGCCGTGGCCCTGCTCAGCCAGCAGCGACTCGTGATCGATGATCGATTGGCTGGCCAGGGCCTGCTTGCGCAGGTCGATGGTGGAGTAGATCTTGAGCCCGCCCTGCTCCAGCGGCTTGCAGCTGTTGGGCGTCCTGGGGCACAGGTCGCGCGCCGCCTGCTGCACGATGTAGTCGAAGACGTAGGGGTCGCGGTGCTGCTGCAGCGAGCTGTCGGCTTTGATCTGCAGGCCGCGCCCCTCGGCCCGGTCGGCTTGGAGCTGCGTGATGTAGCCCGCGCTGACCATCGACCGGAGCACCTCTTGGCGGCGTCTCAGCGCTTGGGTCTTGTGCAGGAAGGGGTTGTACTCCGAGGGTGCCTGGGGCATGCCGGCCAGCAGCGCGAACTGGGCGAGGCGCAGCTTCTGCACCGGCTTGTCGAAGAACATCTCGGCCGCGGCGGCGACGCCGTACGCCGTCTGGCCGCTCAACGAGGTCCCGTACGGCACGTCGTTGAGGTAGCTGTCGAGGATCCAGGGCTTGGAGTGTTGGGCCTCGAGCTGCTCGGCGAGCTTGGCCTGGACGATCTTGTACTTCAGATCGTGGTTGTTGCGGTAGCGGTGCGGCAGGTAGGTGTTGTCCACCAGCTGCATCGTGAGCGTCGACGCGCCCTGCAGGCCGTTGCCGCCCTTGACCGCGTCCTTGATGGCGGCGCGCAGAATGCCCTGGTAGTCGAGGGCCCCGTGCTGGTAGAAGCGCCGGTCCTCGATGGCGACCGTTGCCTCCTTGAGCCGCTCCGGGATGCGGTTGCCGGCGATCTCGTTGTGGACCGACGGGGACCAGACGTAGCCCAGCGAGGTCCCATCGGCGGCGAACACCTGCGACGGCGAGCCCGGGACGAACGGCTTGAGCGACTTGAGGTTCGGCGCGGATTGCGCCACGTTGACCACCCACCCGGCGATGGCGATCGCGCCGACCGCGATCGCGCACACGATCAGCACGCCGGTCATCGCCACCACGCTTTTGAGCGGCGATCCCCTATTGCGCCGGCGTCGGCGCTGTCTCTCACGTCGGCTCATGAAATCTGGTCGAGCGTTCGGCGCCGGGGCGTGATTCGCTCAAGTGCAGGCGCCGCACTCGTGGGTCGCCAGTCTACTGAGTAGGTTTGTTCGGCCCGCCGGTTCGCGGTCCTGCAACCGCGGGCAAGATCGCACCCGGATATGCCCTCACGCGCCCTGCTCATCGACGGTCTGGGCACGCTGGTGTCGCTGGCACCGCCCGCCCCGGCACTACGCCGCGAGCTGGCGGCGCGCTTGGGCGTACAGGTCACCGAAGACGCCGCAGCCCGGGCACTGGCCGCCGAGATCGCCTACTACCGCGCCCACATGGGCCGCGACCGCGACAGCCTGACCGCTCTGCGCCGCCGCTGCGCCGAGGTGATGCGCGGGGCCCTGCCGCCCTCCGAGCGGCTCGCCGCCGTGGGCATCGAGGCACTCACCGACGTGCTGGTGGGCGCGCTGCACTTCGACGCCTACCCCGACGCCCGCGCCGCCCTCCTGCGCGCCCGCTCCGCCGGGGTGGGCGGGGTCCGGATCATCGTCGTCTCCAATTGGGACGTGTCGCTGGCCGACGTGCTCGAGCGGGTCGGGCTGGCCCCGCTGGTCGACGGCGTGGTCACCTCCGCCGCGGTGGGCGCCGCCAAGCCGGCGCGCGCCATCTTCGCGCACGCCCTGGGACTGGCCGGGGTGTCCGCGCAGGACGCGCGCCATGTGGGCGACAGCCTGGAGGAGGACGTCCGGGGCGCAGAGGCCTGCGGGATCGGCGCGGTGCTGCTGCGCCGCGAGGACGGGCGCGCCGCGCCGACAGGCGACGCTGCGCGCGGGGTGGCCACGATTGCCAGCCTGGCGCAGCTCGACTGGCCCTAACCTCACTGCATGTCCTCAACCCCCCCGCGCCCGGCGGTCGTGCCGCCCGAGGAGCCCTCCGCGGCTGACCTGCTCGAGGCGGGCGCGACCGGGTCCGACGAGCGCCCGCCGTGGCCGGTGTGGTCCGCTCCGGCGGCCGTCGCGCTGGGCCTGGTGCTGGGGTCGCTGGGGACGATCGTCGTCGACATCGTCGGCAGCGCGGGCGGCTCGACGGTGAGCAATCCCGGCCCGGCCACCACCATCATCTCCGACATCGTCTTCGACCTCTGCTTCGTGGCCGCGGCGCTGTGGCTGGCGTGGTGGCGAGGTCGCGCGCGCCCCGAGGATTTCGGCTTTCGCCGCATCGCGCTGTCGACGGGCGCCGGGGCGGTGGTCATCGCCGCCGTCGCTTACTACGGGCTCACCGCGCTGTACAGCACGCTCGTCCACCTGCACGGCAAGGACAAGCTGCCCTCAGAGCTGGGGGCGACGCACAGCACCGCCGCACTCGTCGCCGCCGCAGTGTTCGTGTGCGCGATCGCGCCCATATGCGAGGAGTTCTTCTTCCGCGGCTTCATTTTCGGGGCTCTGCGCAACATCCCGCTTCGGATCGGTCGGGTGAACGGCGGCCCGTGGATCGCCGCCGTGCTCACCGGGATCCTGTTCGGCCTGGCCCACACCGGATCGGCGTCCTCGCAGTACCTGATCCCGCTCGGCTTCCTGGGCTTCGTACTGTGCCTGGTGCGGTGGCGCACGCGCTCGCTGTACCCGTGCATGGCCCTGCACAGCGCCAACAACGCGCTGGCCCTGGGGGTCAACCAGCTGAGCTGGAGCGTCCTGGGCATCCTGGGGTTGGTGCTCGCCTCGTGGCTGGTGATCGCGGCGTTGACCGGGCCGCTCTCGGCACGCCGAACGCGGGTCGCCTGAGGCGCCGGCCGAGGCCCGCCGCCCGCCCGCGCAGAGTGACCGACCGTCATCCGGGTTGTTGACTGGTTTACTTTCCCGGCTATGCGTCGCCATTTCGCCTCCTGCACCGCGGCCTTCGCCGCCACGATCGTGTCGCTTGCGATGTTCGCCGGCGCCGCAGTCGCCGATGGTCCCTCCACCGACGGATCCCTGACCAGCGCGGCCTCGACCGCGCCCAGCGCGGTCTCCGCGCCCAGCGCCGCCACGTCGACCACGACCCCGACGGCCACGACCCCAACCACCACGACCCCGACGACCACCACCCCCACGACCCCGACCCCGCCCGCCAAGCCCCCGAAGACCCCGACCGCGCCCGCCCGGGCGACGCCCAAGCTGTACCTCGCCGACACGTTCACGGTGAGCAAGAACGAGGTCACGGTCCCCGGCCGGGTCGTCGAGGTGCGCGGCTTCGTGCGCCCCTTCGTCGCGGGCCAGAAGGTCAAGGTGCAGTCCTTTTTGGGGCACAAGCTCATCAAGACCGACGTCCTGCGCATCAAGCCCGCCAAGGGGAACGCGGGTGCCTTCACCGAGAAGGTCAAGGCCGCCTCCGCGGGTCTCGTGCGCGTCAAGGTGACGCACAAGCGCACGGCGCAGATGCTGGGCTTCCAGTCTGAGCGCGCTTTCGCGGTGCTCAGCCCGCAGGCG
>DASXCN010000152.1:0-2309 GCA_036491155.1 Solirubrobacteraceae bacterium
GCCGCGCGGTACTTGGCGATCTCCTCGAAGAAGTCGATCTGCGCGTTGAAGAAGAAGCTCAGGCGCGGGGCGAAGTCGTCGACGTCAAGCCCGCGGGCGACGGCCTGCTCCACGTAGGTGAGTCCGTCCTTGAGAGTAAAGGCCAGCTCCTGGGCGGCGGTGGAGCCCGCCTCGCGGATGTGGTAGCCCGAGATGCTGATCGGATGCCAGCGGGGCATGTGCCCCGAGCACCACTCGATCATGTCTCCCACCAGCCGCATGGCGGGATCGACGGGGAAGCACCACTCCTTCTGGGCGATGTACTCCTTGAGGATGTCGGTCTGGATCGTGCCGCCCAGCCGCTCGGGACCGATGCCCTGACGCTCGGCCGCCACGACGTAGAAGGCGAGCATGATCGCCGCCGGCGCGTTGATCGTCATCGAGACCGTGACCTGGTCGAGCGGGATCCCGCCGAACAGCGTCTCCATGTCGAGCACGGTGTCGACGGCCACGCCCTCGCGGCCGACCTCGCCCAGCGAGCGGGGATGGTCAGAATCGTGGCCCATCAGCGAGGGCATGTCGAAGGCGGTCGAGAGCCCCGTCTGGCCGTGGTCCAGCAGATAGTGGAAGCGCTGGTTGGTCTCCTCGGCGGTGCCGAAACCGGCGAACTGCCGCATCGTCCACAGCCGGCCGCGGTACATCGAGGGGTACACCCCGCGGGTGTACGGATACTGGCCGGGCAGGCCGATGGTGGGGTGCGCGGGGTCGTGTCCGGGGAGGTCGCGCTCGGTGTAGAGCGGCCTGATCTCCTCGCCCGACAGCGTGGTGAACGGCGCGTCGCGCTCCGGGGTGAGACCGTACGCCGTTCGCCAGTCTTCGTAGGAGACCGGGACGTTGTCCAGCACGGTCATATCCGCCATGTTAGCCGCGAGATAGTTTGACGTCCAACTATTTCGCCTCCCCCCACGATCGGGGGGTTTGGGTTCCCTCACTTTGCCTCAGCGGGTAGCGTGCCCCGCCATGTCAACGAGCCCTTCAGGACGCGTTGCGCTGGTCACTGGCGGCGCACGCGGGATCGGGGCGGCGATCGCGCGCGGCCTCGCGCAGGACGGCATGCCCGTCGTCATCGCCGATATCCGCACCGAGCAGGCCGAGGCCAACGCACAGCGAATCATCGACGCCGGCGGGCGAGCGCTGGCGCTGGACGTGGACGTCCGCAGCCCCGAGAGCGTGGCTGCCGGCATCGAGCGCGCGCTTGCGGAGTACGGGCAGGTGGACGTGCTGGTCAACGTCGCCGGATGGGACGAGCTCAAGCCGTTCGTGGACTCAGACGAGGCGTTCTGGCAGGAGGTGCTGGAGGTCAACTTCAAAGGCGGCCTGCGCTTCACGCGCGCGCTGCTGCCGGCGATGATCGAGCGCCGCTGGGGGCGGATCGTCAACATCAGCTCCGACGCCGGCCGCGTCGGCTCGTCGCTCGAGTCGGTGTACGCCGGCGCCAAGGGCGCGATCATCTCCTTCACCAAGACCGTCGCCCGCGAGACCGCCCGCCTCGGCGTCACCGCCAACATCGTCTGCCCGGGCCCGACGGACACCGAGATGCTGCGCGACGTGGCCAAGGCCCACCCCGACGCCGACAAGGTGCTGGAGCGCCTGGCCCGCGCCGTCCCCATGAAGCGACTCGGCGAGCCCGACGACGTCGCCCATGCGGTGCGCTTCTTCGCCTCCGAGGGGGCCGGGTACATCACCGGCCAGACGCTCTCGGTGAGCGGCGGGCTGACGATGGCGTGACAGAGGACGGCCGGCTCTCAGCGCTGGTCACCGGCGCCGCGGACCCGGGCGGGATCGGCGCGGCGATCGCGCAACGGCTAGCCGCCGACGGGCTGGAGGTGCGCACGCTCGACCGCCGCCCCGGCTGCACGTATGAGGTGGATCTCGTCACCGACGAGCTGCCGCCGCTGCACGACATCGACGTGCTGGTCTCAAACGCCGGCCTGGCCACCATCGTCGGCGGCGCGCACTCGATGGACCTCGAGCGCTGGCAGCGTGACCTCGCGGTCAACCTCACCGGCAGCTACCGCGTGGTGCAGGCGTGCCTGCGCGGAATGCGCGAGCGGCGCTTCGGGCGGATCGTGGTCATCTCGAGCTTCGCCGCTCGCTTCGGGATGCCCGCGCAGGTCGCCTACAGCGCCAGCAAGGCGGGCCTCATCGGCATGGTCAAGACCGTGGCCGCCGAGAACGCCGGGCTGGGGATCACCGCCAACGCCATCCTCCCCGGGCTGGTGGCGAGCTCCGGGGTCATGGCGATGCCGCAGGAGATCATCGACGCCTGG
>DASXCN010000153.1:0-2988 GCA_036491155.1 Solirubrobacteraceae bacterium
CTCACCGCCAGGTACACGCCCTCGGCGAGGTCCACGTCCAGGTCCCGGGCCACCGCGCGCAGCTGCGACAGCAGGGCGGGGTCATAGGCGTCGCCCAGCGGCGGGAAGCGCGGGCCGACCGCGTCGTCGTTGGGCCCGATCAGCACATTGGTGCCGGTGAGGTTGATGTGGTCGGTGATGGCCATCAGCCGGCCCGGCCCCACCTCCGGGCGCAGCGACCCGGCCGCGTTGGTGAGCACCAGGATCTCGGCCCCGGCCGCGCGCAGCGCCCGCACCGGCGCGCGCAGCGCTTCGATGGGCGGCCCCTCATACAGATGGGCGCGCCCCTGGAGCATCGCCACCGGGACGCCGGAGATCCGGCCCAAGACGGCACGCCCGGCGTGGCCCTGCACCGTGGGGCGAGGGAAACCGGGCAGGTCCTCGTAGCCGATCACCACCGGGTCGGTGACCGCGTCGGCGACCGCGCCCAGCCCGGAGCCGAGGATCACTCCGACCAGCGGCGCGCCCGCGCGGTCCAGCAGCACCGATGCCGCCTCGTTCATCGCCCCAGCTCGTCGCGTCCGAACGACAGCGGCAGCAGCTCGGCCAGGGTGGTCGCCTGCGGGGTCGCGCCCGGCCGCCCGAGATACACCGGCGTGTCGGGCGACCCGAACTCGGCCAGCCGCTGGCGGCAGCCGCCGCACGGGGGGCACACCTCCACCTTCTCGGCCACGACGGCCACGGCCGTGATTGCCGTCTCTCCCGCGGCCACCAGGGCGCCCAGCGCCGAGGCCTCGGCGCACTGTCCCTGGGGGTAGGCGACGTTCTCGACGTTGGGGCCGGCGTAGATGGCGCCGGTGCGCGCGCGGACGGCGGCTCCGACCTTGAAGTCCGAGTACGGCGCGTAGGCGGTGCGCATGACGGCGTCGGCGGCTCGCAACAGGGCCTGCGCGCCGTCGAGGAGCAGGTCCGAGTAGCCCTCGGCCACCAGCGCATCCTCCGAGATCCCGAGCTCGGCGCGCAGCCGCGCCACCTTTTCGGCGGCCTGTGCCGGCGAGTTCAGGCCGGGCCCGACCAGCGCCTCGAGCTCGATGAACGTGCCCAGCCCCTCGACGTCGTCGAGATGGATGCGGACGTCCTCCCACACGAACAGGCGCCGGCGCTTGACGACGACCACGGTCTCGCCCAGGGCGGCGTCCAGCGCCTCGCGCAGCAGCGCCGGGTCGGGGGCCGGGGCGCGGATGAAGGCGCTCTCCTGCGCCTCGGTCGCGTCGGGGCGGCGGTAGGCGATGAGCTCGGCGCCGGCGCCGTCCTGGGCGCGCAGCTTCAGCCGGCCGTGGCGGCCGGCGAAGTAGGTGTCGCGCTGGTCAAGCACGCCGTGATCGGCCGCGCCCATCGCGCGGCAGCGCTGGGCGGTCGCGTCGGGGTCGGCGTCGCGGGCCTTGATCTCGAGGTTGACGGACACCATGGGCGCCGTGAGCCTAGCGGGAGCATGGGCCGCCCACACCCCGGAAAACCCGCTCGGAGGTAGGATCGCGCGATGCCGCAGCGCGTGATCTGTGTCCAGCACGCCGTCCTCGCCGATCGCCTCTCGGTGATGCGCGACCGCACGACCCCCCACGGGGTGTTCCGCCGGGCGGTCTACGAGGCCTCGGCGATCATGGCCGTCGAGGTGGCCCGCGACCTCCCGGTCAAGGAGGTGGACATCGAGACGCCGTTGGAGCAGACGCGCGGCCTGCGCCTGCGCGACGAGATCGCGGTGGTGCCCGTGCTGCGGGCGGGCCTGGGCATGGTGGAGGGCTTCCTCGGCCTGCTCCCCGACGCCCGCGTCGGCCATCTCGGCATCCAGCGCGACCATGAGGACCACGCGCCCGTCGACTATTTCGAGCGCCTGCCGCCTGGCCTGCCCGACGTCCCGGTGTATCTGCTGGACCCGATGCTCGCCACCGGGGGCAGCGCCGTCCGGGCCCTGCACCACCTCAAGCGCGCCGGCGCCCGCCACCTGGAGCTGGTGTGCCTGGTCGCCGCCCCCGAGGGACTGGCCGCCCTGGAGGCCGAGCACGAGGATGTCGCCGTGTGGACCGCCGCCATCGACCGCGAGCTCGACGCCAACGCCTACATCCGCCCCGGTCTGGGCGACGCCGGCGATCGGGTCTTCGGCACGCTCTAGCGACCGGGGAGTTCGACCGCCGAGTTGACACCCCACGACACACGGTCTCACGTTCGCGACCGGGCGCTCTGGGGTGTCAACATGACGCGCGATCCTCGGCACGCCGCCCCGAACCTGTGACCGTGTGCTCTGTGGTGTCAGGATCCGGCGGCCCGGCTACTCGCCCGAAGCCGCCCGGCGGTCCAGCCACTTGTCCGAGGCGGCGTGCTGGTAGCCGGCGAGCTGGTCCAGGAGCTCGGGCGCGTCGGCGGACACCAGGAGCGTGTTCCGGTGCTCGGCCCGCAGCAGCCGCTCGGCCACCATGTGGTCCAGCAGGGCCAGCAGCGGCTGCCAGTAGCCGGCGACGTCCAGCAGGCCGATCGGCATCCGGATCAGCCCGAGCTGGCTCCAGGTGAACAGCTCGAACAGCTCGTCCAGGGTGCCGGTGCCGCCGGGCAGGGCGATCACGGCGTCTGAGAGCTCCGCCATCAGCGCCTTGCGCTCGTGCATGGTGGTCACTTCGTGCAGCTGGGTGAGGCCGGTGTGGGCGATCTCGTGCTCCACGAGCTGGCGCGGGATGACCCCCACCACCTCACCCCCGGCGGCCAGCGCGCCGTCGGCCACGGCGCCCATCAGCCCCACCCGCGCGCCGCCGTAGACCAACCCCAGGCCGCGCTCGGCGAGCAGCCGCCCCAGCGCGTCAGCCGCCGCCGCGTACTCCGGCCGCCCGCCGGGGCTCGATCCGCAGAAGACCAGGACGCGCTCCATCGCGGCGCAGGTTAGTCGGCGAAGAAGTCGGCAAGGGCCGCAGCCGTGTCGCGGGGATGCTCCTCGCCGAAGAAGTGGCCGCCGGGGACCGC
>DASXCN010000154.1:0-5208 GCA_036491155.1 Solirubrobacteraceae bacterium
CATGATCGCGACCAGCCAGTCCAAGAGGTTCGACCCGGCGCCGGCGCCGAAGACCTTGGAGGCGAAGGTGACGAACATCGTCTGCGGATCGACCAGGTTGGGGTTGCCCAGGGCATGGACGCCGATGACGATGATGAACGCGACCGGGATCATCGTGTAGATGAACAGGCCGTACAGACCCTCCAGGTTCATGGCGATCTTGGCGTCGCGATCGGGGTTTCTCGTCTCGCCGATGTAGCAGGCCGCCGCCTCCATCGCGATCACGTTCCAGGTGAGCAGGAAGCTGAAGGCGATGTACAAAGTGAGCCAGTTGTGCCCGAACAGGCTCGTGAAGAACCCGGTTCCGTTGGTGTGCTGGAAGTGGAAGAGCTGGCTGAAGTGGACGACCGACGGGTTAAAGATCCACGCGATGGCCAGGAACGTCAGCGGGATCATGGACAGGACCGCCAGCGCGGTGGCGAAGTTGGCCCCGAAGCGCATCCCGCGGATCGCCGGAATGGCGAGGAGGATCAGCCCCACGACCGAGATGCCGAGCGTCCAGTAGCTGATCGGGGTATCGAACACCGTGAGCGATCCGCCGGTGAGCTTGAACCGGTCGGCGATGTAGAGCGACGCCAGGATCATGTTCAGCGGCGCCACCGGAAACCAGCCCAGCCAGTAAGCCCAGGCGGTGAACCCGTTGACGTGCTCGGCGAACCGGGGCCAGCGGTCCTTGTAGGCCGGGTAGGCATAGGAGGGCAATCCACCCGAGCGGTCGGGCATCATCGCCGACAGCTCTGCCAGAAGGAGGCACACGAGATAGCCGCTGATGGTGATGAACACGATCACGGGCACCGACGCAGCGCCCAGCTCGGTGACCATCACCGGCGCGATCCCGGTGACGAGGATCGTGCCCGCCAGGCCGATCACGAAGGCGCCCCACCAGTTGGTCGTCTTCGGTAGGCCCGCGCCTTCGTAGACGAGTTCGTCCTCGTAAGGTCCGGGCGCGCTTGGTTCGTCCGGCATGTGCCCTCCAGGTCCGCTGGTCGTTGCTGGGCTTACCCTGACATGTCGCCGTTGGCTCGCAAGGCACTATGCGAACACAATTGCGGAGCCTGACATGGACAACCTGGACACATTTCTGGCGCGTCACCCGCCCTTCGATGCCCTGGCGCCCCAACAGCTGCGCTGTCTGACCGCCGAGGCGACGGTCCACGAGTACGCGCCCGGCGCCGTGCTGCTGGTCGAGGACGGGCCGCCCGCCCCCGGGATGTGGGTGGTGCTGACGGGATCCATGGACGTGGTGCACTCTGGCGAGGTCATCCAGGTGCTGGAGCCCGGCGAATGCCTCGGGCACCCGTCGCTGCTGAGCGGCATGGCGCCCGCCTTCACCATCCGCGCACGTGAGCCCTCGAGCTGCGCCCTGTTCGCGCCCGATGCCGCCCGGCGGGTCCTGGCCACTGAGGCGGGCGTCGCCTACGTGGCCCGATCGCTGCGCAAGCGGCTCACCCACGCTGGACACACCGTCCACGGCCTGCACGACGTGGGCACCACCCCGGTGTCGTCCATCATGCGCGCGCCCGTCTATGCCGGGCCCACCGAGACGCTGCGCTCGGCGGCCCGGAGGCTGGGGGAGGACCACGTCCACGCGCTGCTGGTGGCCATGCCCGACGAGACGGTCGGCATCCTCACCGACGCCGACGTGCGCGCCGCGGTCGCCGACGGCCGGTGCTCCGGCGACGCTCCGGCGCGCGAGCTGGCTCGCGCGCCCGCGCCGACGGTGTCGCTGCGCCAGATCGCCATCGAGGCAACCGTCGACATGGTGGCGGCGGGAGTCGAGCACGTGGCGGTCCTCGACGGCGGCCGCGTGTGCGGGGTGCTCTCGGCCGCGGATCTGCTGGGGCTGGACGCCGGCAGCCCGATCGGGCTGCGCCACACGATCCTGGGTGCCGGCGACGCCGACGTCCTCGTGCAGGCGGTCTCGCATCTGCCCGAGCTGTTCCTGACCCTGTCACGGGCGGGCGTCCCCTCCCGCGAGCTCGGCCGGGTGCTCAGCCTCGCCCAGGATGCCGTGGTCGCGCGGCTCATCGACTTCTCGCTCCAGGCCCACGGGCCGGCCCCGCTGCCCTGGGCATGGCTGGACATGGGCTCGGCCGCTCGCCGCGAGTTCACGCTCGCCTCAGACCAGGACAACGCGCTCGCCTACGCGCGGCCCGCGCCGGGAGGGACGCTGACGCCCGAGGCGGCGGACGCCTACTTCGAGCAGCTCGGCCAGGACGTCAACGAGGGGCTGGAGCGGTGCGGCATCGGCATCGACAACAACGGCGTGATGGCTCGCAATCGCCTGTGGCGCATGTCAAAGCCCGATTGGCTGCGGACGTTTGACGAGTGCCTCACCCAGCCCGACGAGTCCCATCTCGTGCGGGCCACGGTGGCCTTCGACTTCCGGCCCGCCGCCGGGGGGCTGGCTGTCGTCGCCGAGTTGACCGCGCGGATTCGCGCCGCGCGCGAGCACCCCCAGTTCATGCGGCTCCTGGCCCGCTCGGCTGCGGGGTTTCCCGTCGCCCTCGGCTTCCGGGGCCAGTTGTCCACCGACGACGACGGCCGTCTGGATCTCAAGAAGGGGGCGATCATCCCGGTGGTCAACCTCGTCCGCTACCTCGCCATCGCCGCGGGAGTGACGGTCTCCCCGACCCTTGACCGGATCGAGTCGGTGGCCATCACCGGCGCACTCGGGGCCGACGAGGCTCAGGGGCTGTCGGAGGCGTTTACGGTGATCGCCGGCGCGCGCTTTGAGCATCACGCGCGGCTCATCGCCGACGGTCGCCCCGCCGACAACCTCATCGACCCGGGGGCACTCACCTCCATCGCGCGCAGCGAGCTGCGCGAGGCGCTTCAGGTCGTCAAGCGGTCTCAGAAGCGCTTAGCAGTTTAGGTTGCCAACGCAAACCCAACAGCAGCACTGCTTCACACCCTTGACAGCACCCGGGTGTGGGTGACCTCGCCACATTTCGCGCCGAAAGTGTGCTCGACCCGGCCATTGGAGCGGATCAGACCAGGGCTTACGCTCCACGGCCATGTGCGGCATTGCGGGCCTTTACACCAAGACTGATGCGCTGCGGTCGCAGCTGGGCGTGCACCTCGCAGCCATGCTCCAGCAGCTTTCTGACCGCGGACCTGACAGCGCCGGGGTCGCCTTCTACCGAGATCCCGCCCCCGACGGGTGGTGCAAGATCTGTGTGCACTCGCCGGTGGAGGAGCCCGGGTGGGCCGACCTCGCCGGCGCCCTGGCGATGCAGTTCGGCGACGCCACGCTCACCGGGGTACGCGCCAGCCACGCGGTCTTCACCGTGGCCGCGGGTGCCGAGGACGTGGAGGGGTGGCTGCGCGTCACCCGTCCCGAGCTCACCCTCATGAGCGCGGGACAGACGATCGAGATCTACAAGGAGGCGGGTCCGCCGGGCGATTTCGTGCGCCGCTACGACCTGGCCGCCATCGAGGGCAGCCACGCCCTCGGGCACACGCGCATGGCCACCGAGAGCCGCGTCACCACGGAGCACTCGCACCCCTTCTCCACCGGCCTTGACCTGTGCCTTGTGCACAACGGGTCGTTGTCAAACCACAACCGCCTGCGCCGCTCCCTGCGCAAGGAGGGGATCTACTTCCAGACCGACAACGACTCCGAGGTCGCGGCCGGCTACCTGACCTGGAAGATGGCCCAGGGCGCGACGCTCGAGCAGGCGCTGGAGAGCAGCCTGGACGATCTCGACGGCTTTTTCACCTTCGCGGTGGGCACCGCCGATGGCTTCGCGGTGCTGCGTGACCCGATCGCCTGCAAGCCCGCGGTGATGGCCGAGACCGACGAGTGGGTGGCGATGGCCTCTGAGTACCGAGCGATTGCCGTGCTCCCCGGCGCGGAGGGCGCCGTCAGCTGGGAGCCGGCTCCGGGGCGCGTGTACAGCTGGGGCACCGCGATGGTGGCGTGATGGTCACGCCTCAGACGACGCCCGAGACGGCGCTCACCTTCGATCTGCGCTCAGACACCGTGCGCGAGCTCAACCGGGCTCTGCACGGCGCCGAGGCGCGCGGCCTCATCCGCGTGGTCAACCCCGACGGCCGGCATGCCATCGCCGTGGGCATCGACGCCGAGTGCGAGGTCGAGGTCGATGGCCACGTCGGCTACTACTGCGCGGGCATGAACCAGCGCGCCACCGTCCGCGTCCGCGGCAACTGCGGGGTGGGGGTGGCCGAGAACATGATGTCGGGCACGGTGGTGGTGGAGGGGTCGGCCAGCCAGGCGGCGGGCGCGACCGCGCGCGGCGGCTTGCTGGTCATCCATGGCGACGCCTCGGCGCGGTGCGGCATCTCGCTGAAGGGCGCGGACATCGTCGTGCGCGGGTCGGTGGGGCACATGAGCGGCTTCATGGCCCAGCGTGGCGCCCTGGTGGTGTGCGGCGACGCCGGCGAGGCACTGGGCGACTCTCTCTACGAGGCGCGCCTGTACGTTCGCGGGACGGTCGCCGGGCTCGGCGCCGACTGCGTCGAGAAGGAGATGCGCGCGGAGCACCTGGCCCAGTTGCGCGAGCTGCTGAGCGCGGCCGACGTCCAGGCCGACCCGTCGGAGTTCACCCGCTACGGGTCCGCTCGCCGGCTCTACAACTTCACGATCGACAACGTGGGGGTGTACTAGATGAGCGCCACCACCGACGGGGGCTCAACCAACGGAGTCCACCGCGGCTGGCAGCCCGGCCTGCGTGAGTCGGCCACCTTTGACCGCGACACCATCGCCGAGATCCAGCGCGCCGCCCGCGAGGGCATCTACGACATCCGTGGCTTCGGCGCCAAGCGCCGGGTGCCGCACTTCGACGACCTCCTGTTCCTGGGCGCGAGCGTGTCGCGCTATCCGCTGGAGGGCTACCGGGAGCGCTGCGCCACCGACGTCACGATCGGCACGCGGTTCGCCCGCGACCCGGTCAAGCTGGACATCCCGATCACGATCGCCGGGATGAGCTTTGGTGCTTTGAGCGCTCAGGCGAAGGAGGCGCTCGGGCGGGGCGCGACCGAGCTCGGGACCTCGACGACGACCGGCGATGGCGGGATGACGCCCGAGGAGCGCGAGCACTCTGCGTTGCTGGTGTACCAGCTGCTGCCCTCCCGGTATGGAATGAACCCCGACGACCTCCGCCGCGCCGACGCGATCGAGGTCGTCATCGGCCAGGGCGCCAAGCC
>DASXCN010000155.1:0-1789 GCA_036491155.1 Solirubrobacteraceae bacterium
CGGGCTGCTGGGCGGGTGAGCGCAGGGCCAGGGCCCGGGTCGCGCGCGACGTACGCGCCGGCGGTCACTCGGTGCCGACGCCGCGCCACTCCTCGCGCAGCAGGCCGAACCACATGATGTCCACGCGCTTGCCGCGCTCGACGTTGCGCGCACGCAGGACTCCCTCCTCGATGAAGCCCAGCCGCCTGGCCAGCACGGGCACGGCCGGGTTCTCGGGGGTCGTTGTCATCTCCATGCGCAGCAGGTCGTAGGTCTCGAAGGCCCAGGAGAGCGCCAGGGTGACCGCCGCCGAGGCAACCCCCCGGCCCCGGGCCGCCGGCACCAACCAGAAGCCGACCTCGGCGCGGCGGCTGTGCCAGTCGAAGGAGTGCAGCGACATCGACCCCCAGAAGACATCGCTGTCGGCATCGGCGATCGCGAGGTGGATCCTGGCGCCCTCGGCGGCGCGCTCCTGCTGGCGTGAGATCCGCTCCCGCAGGCCCGCCTCGTCGGGGTCGCGCTCCACCCCGATGAGCCGCCCGAGGTCCGGGTCGTCGCGGAACGCCCGTACGCAGGCGGCCACGTCCCCGTCACGCATCCAGCGCAGCTTGACCCGGCCGTCGGTCAGCGGTTGGGCAAGTGCGAGCTTCATCGCCCTTCTGCTGGCACGGTCAGCCGCTCACCGGGATGCCTGCTTCACCTTCGGCGCTGCCATGGCAGTCCTTTCGCCGTCAGCCGGGTCCCGGGGCCGATTCTAAGAGCGATCGGTGGGCGCACGACGTCTCGGGCTCACCGGGCCACCCGCGGCGTGGCGGCATAGACTCGGCGCGGTGACCGACCCCGCGATCGAACGCCAGCTCGTCCGCCGCCGGGAGGCGGCCGTCGCTGAGTGGGGGCTGGTCGATGAGATCGTCCTGATCGGCGCCGGTGACCTGATCGGGGTCCCGGGGCGCGGCGACCGGACCTACCCGTTCCACGCCCACTCGGAGTACTTCTACCTCACGGATCGCAACCGCCCGGGCGGAGTGCTCGCCTTTGACCCGCAGGAGGGCTGGTTTGACTTCGTCGTGGAGGTCACCGACGAGGAGCGGCTGTGGTCGGGCGCCGTCGGCGGCGAGCCGGGGGGCGTTGGGCTCGGCCAGCTGCCCGTGTGGCTGGGCGCGCGCCGCGAGCGGCCGGCGGCGTGCCTGGGGGCGCCGGCCGCCGGCGAGCTCGAGGTGCGCTGCGATCCGGCGCTGACCGCGGACCTGCGTCTGGGGCTCGACGTGGTACGCCGCCCCAAGGACGAGGTGGAGCTCGAGCGCATGCGCGTCGCCGCACGCGCCACCCGCGCCGCCTTCGCCGCCGCCGTCCCCGCACTGGTGCCGGGCGCCACCGAGCGCTCGGTGCAGGTGGAGCTCGAACTTGCCGCCCTGCGCGCCGGCGCGGATGCCATGGCCTACGACACCATCGTCGGGGCCGGCACGGACTCGGCGGTCCTGCACTTCATGCCCACCGACCGGCGTCTGGTCGACGGCGACCTCGTGCTGATCGACGCCGGCGCCGACTACCGCCAGTACGCCTGTGACATCACGCGCACGTACCCCGTCGGCGGCGCCCTGAGCGCCGAGCAGGCGGAGCTGCACGCGGTGGTCCACGCCGCCGAGCGGGCGGCGATCGAGCGCTGCCGGGCCGGCACCGAGTGGGTGGATGTGCACATGACCGCCGCTCACGTCATCGCCGAGGGGTTGGTCGCTTTCGGGGTGCTGCGCGGTGAGCCCAGCGCGCTCGTGGAGTCCGGCGCGGTGTGGCTGTTCTTCCCGCACGGCAT
>DASXCN010000156.1:0-3476 GCA_036491155.1 Solirubrobacteraceae bacterium
TCGTCCTCGTCGTACTCGCCGAGGTTGCTCTTGATCGCCTCGAAGATGCTCAGCCCCTGGCCGACGAGCCCGGCGGCGAGCTGTCCCAGCCCATCGGCGCCGTTGAGCACGTTGATGTTGGCGTTGGCCAGCCCGCCCGCCGCCTCGCGGACGATCTGCGGCAGCTGGTCGATGAGCATGCGGTCGAGCGCCACCCGGTTGTGCGACGCCGCCGCCTCGGCCTGGATCTTCATCCGCTCGGCATCGGCCTTGGCGAGCGCGCGCGTCTTCTCGGCCTCGGCCTCGGCTGGCTTGACCACCTCGGCCACCAGTTGCTGCTGGCGCAACTGGGCTTGGCGCTGGGCCAGCTCGGTCTGGGCCGCGATCACCTCGCGCTGCGCGCCGGCCTCGGCCAGCGGGCCGGCCTGTCCCGCCTCGGCCTGGGCCTTGTCGACCTCGGCCTTGTACTGCGCCTGGACGATCGCCGTCTGGCGCTGATACTCGGCCTGCTTGCGCTGGGACTCCTGCTCGGCTTCGGCCGCCGCCTGGTTGGCCTGGGCCTGGGCGATCTTCGCCTGGCGCTGGATCGCGGCGTTGTGAGGCGCCGCCATCGCGTCGATGTAACCGGCCCCCATGTCGTCGATCGACTGGATCTGCAGCGAGTCCACGATCAGGCCCATCTTCACCATCTCCGCCTTGGACCCGTCCAACACCTCGGTGGCCAGCTTCTGGCGCTCGGTGACGATCTCCTCGACGGTCATGGAGCCGACGATCGAGCGCAGGTGGCCGGCGAAGATCCGGCCGGCCAGCACCGACATCTGGTCCTGGTCAGACAGGAACCGCTGAGCCGCGTTGACGATGCTCTCCGGGTCGTTGCCGACCTTGAACGCGATCACCGCCTTGGCCTGGAGCGCGATCCCCTGCTTGGTGACGCACTGCTCGGCCACCTCGGCCTCGCGCATGGCGAGCGTGAGGAAACTGGCCTGGCGGATGAAGGGGACGACAAAGGCACCGTGACCTGTCACCACCTTGAACGGCGTACCGTTCTGACCCGAACGTCCTCCCGAGATGAGCATCGCCTCATCCGGCGCAGGCACGCGAAAACCGAACATCTCAGACTCCTCTCAGGGATTGCCGACCGCCTCGCCCCAACCGTGCCCGAAGCACAATCAGCCCTCACTGGTGAATTCCATCACATCCAACGCCCTGTTTCCCCGAGCGTTGTAGACCAGCACTTCGGTGCCCTGGGCCAGCGGGCGCTCAGACCAGGCCAGATAGGCCTCGGTGCCGCCGCGGGTCCTCACCAGCACCTCGCCCGGCCCTGCCTCGCCCCTGGTGGCGACGATCACCGTCCCGGTGCAGCCCACTGCCGATTCGTCGGGTGCCACGCCGACGTTGTAGCAGGCAGGGCCAGAGGGTATGGACACGATCATGACCGGGTGCTTGCCCTGCCTCCGCGCCCCGCGCGAGTCCCGCTCGCCGGAGGGGCGCCGTAGATGACAGCCGTGACGGGCAAGGTGCTGGTGGCGGTGGACGGCGCCTCGGGCGGCCGCGACGCGATCGCGCTGGCGCGGGTTCTGGCGCCCCCGTCGGCCCGGATGGTCCTCACCAACGTCTACGGCGTCGGCGGCGACAGCAAGCCCGGCCGTCCGGCCGCCGGGCTGGTGGGCCGGGCGCTGCACCGGCTGGCCCGCAAGGAGTCCGCGGAGCTGCTGGTCGTCGGCTCCAGCCATCGCGGGCCGACCGGACGCACGATGCTCGGCGGCCAGACCCTGGCGGCGCTCAACGGCTCCTCGTGCGCGGTGGCCATCGCCCCGCGCGGCTACGGCATGGCTGAGCCGGTGGTCCGCACGGTGGGCGCCGGTGACGCAGGCACGGCCGAGTCAGAGCTCGCGGTCCAGACCGCGCGGGAGCTGGCGCAGCGCCACGGCGCGGCGCTGGAAGTGCGCGCGGTCACCGAGGGGGACCCGGCGGAGGAGCTGGCGACGATGGCCGAGCAGCTGGACCTGCTCGTCCTCGGCTCGCGCGCCTACGGCCCGGCGGGACGGCTGCTGAGCGGCAGCACCTCCACCCAACTGGCGCGGCGCGCGCCCTGCCCGCTGCTCGTCGTCCCCCGCCCCTGAGCACCCGCTGGCCAACCCCGTCGCGGTCCTGAGCGTCCGCGAGCCGTGCTTTGGTGGTGAATTTCACCCAAACGGGAAAAAGTTCGTCCATCGGTGGTGACAAGTGGCGACCGGAGTGACAACCTGGTCCGATGACCCCTGCCGCGTACCCCACCATCCGCATCGACCATGAGCGTCATGGCGACTGGGAGGTGGAGCTTCCTGATGAAGGCTCCCCCGTCCGCTGCCGGACACTCCACGAGGCCCGCCGCCTCGCCTATCGCCACGCCGCCCAAGGGCAGCCGGTCGAGCTCGTCATGCGCGACGCCTACCATCGCGTCGCCCACCGCGAGCTCGTCAACCCGACCTAGCCAGCCAGCGGTCGTCAGACGTTCGGCGCGCCGGCCGGGGGCGACTCTCGGCCGGTCAGCTCCTCCACCCGCGCCACCAGCTCGTCGGGGCTGAAGGGCTTGACCAGCAGGTTGACCTTGGCCTCCTCCACTCCACGGTGCACGAGTCGGCTGTCGTTGTAGCCCGACATGAACAGGACCTCGAGCCCGGGGCGCAGCACTCGCAGCTTCTGGGCCAGCTCGGGCCCCGACAGCCGCGGCATGACGACGTCGGTGAGGAGTAGGTCGATTTCGCCGCGATGGCGCTCGGCCAGGGCGATCGCGTCCAGGCCGTTGCCGGCCTGCAGTACCAGGTAGCCCTGCTCCTCGAGCATGGTGACCACCAGCATCCGCAACGCCGGCTCGTCCTCGACCAGGAGCAGGGTCGAGCGCTGGAGGTCCTGGCCGGGGTCCTCCACGGGCTCGCCGGCCGCGGGCAGGACCACGGTGAAGGTCGTGCCCTCGCCGACGGCCGAGGCGACGTCGATCCAGCCGTCAGCCTGGTCCACGGTGCCGTAGACCGTGGCCAGCCCCATGCCCGTGCCGCGCTCGCCCTTGGTGGAGAAGAAGGGCTCGAAGATGCGCTCCACGGTCTCGGGCGCCATCCCGCACCCGCTGTCGGTCACCGCGAGCTCCACGTACGCGCCGCCCTCCAGCCCGTGCACGGCCGCCTCCTCCGCGGTCACCGTCCGCTCCCGGCTCGCCACCCGAAGCGTGCCTCCGGAGGGCATCGCGTCCGAGGCGTTGATCATCAGGTTCATCATGATCTGCTCCAGGTGGGTGCGATCCATCATCACCTGGGGCAGTCCCGGCTGGAGCTGGAACTCGAAGACGATGTCCGCGGCCAGCAGACGGCGCAGCATCGGCTCCAGCTCGCGCGCCAGCGCCGAGACGTCGATCAGCGACGCCGAGGTGTGGCCGCGACGCGCGAAGGCGAGCAGCTGGCGGGTGAGCTCCGCCGCCCGGTCTGAGGCCAGGAGGATCTGCTCGAGATCGGAACTCGCCG
>DASXCN010000157.1:0-1757 GCA_036491155.1 Solirubrobacteraceae bacterium
CCTCGGCCGTCTTCTCGATCCCGGTATGGACGTAGCCGATGATCGGCTTGATGTCGCGGACGACCTCGCCCTCGAGCGTGGCCAGCAGCCGCAGGACTCCGTGGGTGGCGGGGTGATGGGGGCCGATGTTGAGCGTGAGCAGCTCGTGGGTCTCACCCTGCCCGGCCGACTCGGCCGAGTAGGTGATGGACTCCTCGCGCTTGCGGTAATCGGCGGTGTCGAGCGCCATTAGTGGTCTTTCCCGTAAGTACGGTCGCACCGAGAGGTGCGGCTGGTGGATGCCAGGCAAGGACGCAGGACCCGACGTGTAGCACCGCTACACGAGGGTCCGAGGACAAAGCCTGGCGCCGCCAGGCGTGCCTCGAATGCGAGCGTATTTGCGGGAACGACCACTAGCTCCACTTCCCGTAGGTGTTCTCTTCGTTGTAGGTGAAGAGCACGGGCTCGCCGCCCACCGGGAAGTCGCGGCGCTGGGGGAAGCCCTCGAAGTCCTCGGGCATGAGGATCCGCCGCATGTCCGGGTGACCCTCGAAGACCACGCCGAACATGTCGTAGACCTCGCGCTCGGGGAAGTCGGCGCCGGGGAACAGGCCAGTCGCGGTGGCGATCCGCGGGTTGTCGGTGTGGAGGCGGGCCTTGACCGTGATCCGGTCCACGTTGTGCATGTCCAGCAGCTCGTAGAGCACGCCCAGCCGGGGCTCGTCGGGGTAGTAGTCGACGCCGTGCAGGCTGGCCAGGAAGCTGTAGCCCTTCTTGTGCAGGGCGGTCAGGACCTCGATGACATACGCCGGCTCCACCAGCAGCACGGCGCGGTCACCGCGCCCGAAGTCGGTGCCGAGGATGGACTCTGCGTTGCGGTCGCGGAGCTCGTGGGCCGTCAGCTCGAGCTCGGTGGCGTCAGGCACCGGCCGTGTCCCCCCCGGGGAACACGTTGATCGCGGCGTCGCTGGCGCTGGAGTCGTTGGGAAGCACTACCTCCTCGGTGCCCACCGCGTGGTAGCGCTCCCGCCACCCGTCGCGCTCGGTGCCGTGGATCTTCTCGCGCAGGCGCAGGATGCCGTGCAGCAGCGCCTCGGGCCGCGGCGGGCAGCCGGGCACGTGCACGTCGATAGGCAGGAACTTGTCGGCCGGAACCAGCGCGTAGTTGTTGAACACGCCCATCGAGGAGCAGCAGGCGCCCATCGAGATGGCCCAGCGCGGCTCAAGCATCTGGTCGTAGATGCGGCGGATGACCGGGGCCATCTTCACCGACACGCGACCCGAGAGGATGAGCAGATCCGCCTGGCGCGGCGAGGCCCAGAAGGCCTCCCAGCCGAACCGGGCGACGTCGACGCGCGCGCCGACAATCGACATCATCTCGATGGCACAACAGGCCAGCCCGAACGTGAGCGGCCAGATCGAATTGCCCTGCGACCACGCCACCGCCTTCTCGACGGTGGTGGTCAGCACGTTCTCCTTGACGTAGCGCTCCAGCGCCTCGCCCTCCAGGTCGCCGCGCAGCATGTCGCGGGCCTGCAGTTGACGCGCACGGAAGTCCGACGGCGCGGTGGCGCCGGTGAGTGGCTCGCGCTTTATTTCCATTCCAAGGCTCCTCGCCGCCAGACGTACACGAACGCCACCATCAGCAGGGCGACGAACACGATCGTCTCGCTGAGGGCGAAGGTGCCGAACGCACGCAACTGGACCGCGATCGGGTACAGGAAGATGACCTCGATGTCGAACAGGATGAACAGCATCGCGATCAGGTAGAAGCTGAT
>DASXCN010000158.1:0-6845 GCA_036491155.1 Solirubrobacteraceae bacterium
CCCACGGCCCGCCCGTCCGTCACCGCGCTCCCGTCAGCCTTGTGGTGCACATAGAAGGGCTCGTTGAGCGGAGCCAGCGGGGTGTTGCCCATGATGAGGTCGGCGCTCTTCTCGGCCAGCATCATCGTCGGCGCGTAGATGTTGCCGTTGGTGACGTAGCGCATCGAGGAGGCGTCGATGACGCGGATCCCCTCCAGCCCGTGGACCCGCATGGACAGCGGGTCGATGACCGCGTCCTCGCCGGGGCCCAGGCGGCAGGTGCACGACGGGTGCAGCGCGGTCTCAGAGTCCTTGGCCACCCAGTCGAGGATCTCCTGGTCGGTTTCCACCGACGGCCCGGGCGAGAGCTCGCCGTCGTTGAAGGGCTCGAAGGCCGGCTGGTTGAGGATGCTGCGCGAGATGCGCACGGCCTCGATCCACTCGCGCCGGTCGGTCTTGGTGGAGAGGTAGTTGAACAGGATCGCCGGATGCTCCTCCGGGTCCGTCGACTTGATCTTGATCGTGCCGCGGGCGTCGGAGTACATGGGACCGACGTGGACCTGGTAGCCGTGGCCCTGGGGCGCGGTCCCGTCGTAGCGGATCGCCACCGGCAGGAAGTGGTACATCAGGTTGGGGTAGGCCACGTCCTCGTTGGAGCGGATGAAGCCGCCGCCCTCGAAGTGGTTGGTGGCCCCGGCGCCGCGGCGAGCCAGCAGCCACCCCGCCCCCACCCACGGGCGGTTGCGCATCTTCATCGCCGGCGCCACCGACACCGGCTGCTTGGAGCGGTACTGGATGTAGACCTCGAGGTGGTCCTGGAGGTTCTCCCCGACCGCCGGCACGTCCTCCACCACGTCAACGCCGAGTCCACGCAGATCGGACCCGCGCCCCACACCCGAGAGCTGGAGCAGTTGGGGCGAGTTGATCGCGCCGCCGCACAGCAGCACCTCGCCGGCCTCGATTGTCTCCTTGCGCCGGTTATGGACCACATCGCACCCCACCGCGCGCTTGCCGGCAAAGTTGATCTTGGTCACGAACGCCCGGGTGCGCACCTCGAGGTTGGGGCGGTCCTCCACCGGGTGCAGGTACGCCCGGGCCGCGCTCAGCCGGTGACCGCGGTAGATGTTGCGGTCAAAGGCGGCGAAGCCCTCCTGCTTGTAACCGTTGACGTCGTCGGTGAGCGGATAGCCGGCCTCCTGCACCGCGGCGAAGAACGCCTTGAACAGAGGGTTCACCGCCGGGCCGCGCTCCATCTTCAGCGGCCCGTCGTGCCCGCGGAACGGATTGTCGGCGGGCGCGTCGAGCGCGTTCTCCATGCGTTTGAAATACGGCAGGCAGTGCGCGTAGTCCCAGGTCTCCATGCCGGGGTCCGCGGCCCAGCGCTCGTAATCCAGCGGGTTGCCGCGCTGGAAGATCATGCCGTTGATCGAGCTTGACCCACCCAGCACCTTGCCGCGCGCGTGGTACACCCGGCGCCCGTCCATGAAGGGCTCGGGCTCTGACTCATACCGCCAGTCGTAGAGGCGGTTGCCGATCGGGAACGACAGGGCGGCCGGCATATGGATGTAGACGTCCCACAGCGAGTCGTTGCGGCCGGCCTCCAGTACCAGCACCCGGGTCCCCGGGTCGGCGCTGAGCCGGTTGGCCAGGCAGCACCCGGCCGACCCTCCGCCGATGATCACGTAGTCGTAACGCATGTCAGTCTCTCCCTCTCAGGGCTCTCACAGAACAGCGCGGATCTCGCGCTCGAATATCTCGATGTGCTCGGCGATGATCGCGCGCGCGCCGTCGGCGTCGCCCTCGTCGATCGCCCGCAGCAGGTCGCCATGCTCATGCACGCGCGTGAACAGATGCGGCAGCCGGTCGAGCACCAGGTACCAGATCCGCAGCGACAGGTTGAAGTAGCGGCCCAGCGACTCCTCCAGGTAGGGGTTGCCCGCACAACGATGGATGAAGCGGTGCACGCGCGTGTCGAGGGCCATCAGCGCCCCGGTGTCGTCACTGCCCTGGCTGTGGTCCAGTTCGGCCTGCAGGTCGTGGAGCTCGGCCCGCTGGGCCGGCGTGATCCGCTGGGCGGCGCGATAGGCGGCGTGACCCTCCAACTGCGTCCGCACGTCGGAGATGTCGGCCAGGTCGGTGATGTTGATCTCCGAGGCGAACGTGCCGCGCCGGGGGAACACGGTGACGAGGTTCTCCAGCGCCAGCCGCTTGATCGCCTCGCGCACCGGCGTGCGCCCGATCCCCAGCTCGCCGCCCAGCACGTCCTCGTCGATCGGCGCCCCCGGTGTGATCCGAAGTGTCACGATCCGGTCGCGCAGGTCGGCGTAGGCGCGATCGGCCAGCAGCTCGCGCTGCATCCGAGGCTCGGTGGTCGGCGTGCTCATCGATCAGCGTCTCGGTGAGCGGCGGCGCGGAAATCGCGCATTGTGGTTGCTCACCCGGGTGACGACTGATATATGAGTCATCGGTTAGCACCCTACCATCTGTCCCATGCGACGCCAACCCCTCCGCCACGCCTCGTGAGCGCATCCGCCGGCACCGCCGCTGCCGACGAGGTCGCCGCCCGCATCGACGCCGGCGAGTCCGACGCCGCGGCCCGTGTCGTGTCCACGCTGGCACGCCACACCCCCGTGCTGACCTCGCGCAGCCTGTCCGAGCGCTGCGGTGGGCGACTGCTGCTCAAGGCCGAGAACCTCCAGCGCACCGGCTCCTTCAAGCTGCGCGGCGCGGTTCACAAGCTCTCACATCTCGAGGATGCGCCAGGGGTGGTGGCCGGCAGTGCCGGTAACCACGGCCAGTCACTGGCCTACGCCGCGCGGGCAAGGGGCATTCCCTGCGAGGTGTTCATGCCGCGCGAGGCGCCGGTGGCCAAGGTGGCCGCGGTGGAGGCCTTCGGCGGGATCGTGCATCTGGAGGGCGACTCGGTGGACGCCTGCGTCGCCGCGGCCCGCGAGCGGGCCCGGGACACCGGGGCCGCCTTCGTGCATCCTTTCGACGACCCCGACATCATCCTCGGCCAGTCCACGCTGGGCCTGGAGCTGCTGCACGACGTGCCCGACCTCGAGCAGGTGGTGGTCCCGGTCGGCGGCGGGGGTCTCATCTCCGGGATCGCCGGGGTGGTCAAGGCCCGGTCAGACCGCGACCGCGTCCGCATCGTCGGCGTCCAGGTCGACGCGTGCGCCCCGTTCCCGGAGTCCCTGCGCGGCAGCGCACCCATCACGTTCAGCGCCCGCGCCACCATCGCCGACGGCATCGCCATCAAGCGCCCCGGCGACATCACGTTGCCGCTGGTGCACCGCTGGGTCGATGACATGGTCGTCGTCACCGAGGAGGAGATCGCTGACGCGATGGTATGGCTGCTGGAGCGCTCCAAGCTGGTGGTCGAGGGCGGCGGGGCGGCGGGCGTGGCGGCGGTGCTCGCCGGGAAGGTGGCGGGCGGAACCGCATCGGGCGGCGCGACGGTGATCGTGCTCTCGGGCGGCAACGTGGATGCCGGCCTCCTGGCCGCCGTGGCCCAGCGCAACGAAACCCTCAAGGGCCGGCGCATGCGCCTCTTCACGCGGATCTCCGATCGCCCCGGTGGACTCGCCGCCCTGCTGACGCTGATCGCCGATGCCGGCGGCAACGTGGTGGACGCCGACCATGTGCGCGACGCCGTCTCCCTGCACGTCCGCGAGACCGGCCTGGAGATCACGCTGGAGACCCGCAGCCCACAGCACAGCGACGCGATCGTGGCAGCGCTCGAGGCCGCCGGGTACGGCGTGCGGCGCCTCGAGAGCTGACCCGCCCCGGCCCTCGACGCGAGCCAACACTCCGGGTAGAGTCGGCCAAGAAGCCCATGTCGCCTATCTCCCGGGGATTTCATGGCCGGCGCCGCGGTACCGTCGATCCGTCTCGCGTGCCGCCGGGCCAGTACGTCACGCTCGACTTCCCCGTGCTGTCGGCGGGCCCGACGCCGCGCCCTCATCTCGACGACTGGTCGTTCACCATCGACGGCGCCGTCGAGTCTGCCGTGACCTGGACATGGACCGAGCTGATGCGGCTGCCGGCCGAAACGGTCACCCAGGACATCCACTGCGTCACCAAGTGGTCAAAGCTCGACACGACCTGGCGCGGAGTGTCGCTGGACCTGCTGTTCGACGGCGTGACCACGACGGGCGCCTATCTGACGGCATGGAGCGACGGCGGGTACACCACCAACCTGCCGCTGGCCGACGTCCGCGACGGGAAGGCGTGGGTCGCCTACGAGTTCGACGGCCAACCGCTGGCGCCCGAGCACGGCGGTCCCGCGCGCCTCCTCGTCCCGCACCTGTATTTCTGGAAGAGCGCCAAATGGGTCCGCGGGCTCACGCTCACGGTGGACGACGAGCCAGGCTTCTGGGAGGGCTACGGCTACCACAACTACGGGGACCCATGGCGGGAGCAGCGCTACCAGGGCGACTGAACTGGCAGCTCGCACGCGTCGTCGAGGTGAGGCGTGAGACGGCCACGGCCAAGACCATCGTGCTCGATGCCCCCGACTGGGTCGGGCACCGGGCCGGTCAGCACGTCGACATCCGGCTCACGGCCGAGGACGGCTATCAGACCCAGCGCAGTTACTCGATCGCGTCGGCGCCCGAGGACACCCAGCTCATCCTCACCGTCGAGGAGATCGGCGACGGCGAGGTCTCGCCCTACCTCGCCGAGGAGCTGCGCGCCGGAGACGAGCTCGAGCTTCGCGGTCCGATCGGGGGCTACTTCGTCTGGAACGGCAACGAGAGCGGTCCCCTGCAGTTGTTCGCCGGAGGCTCCGGCGTCGTTCCCCTGCGCGCGATGCTCCGCCATCGCGCGGCCACATCCAACACCACCCCGGCCCGCCTCGTCTACTCGGCGCGGACACTCGAGGACATCATCTACCGCGAGGAGCTCACCGACCCCACCAGCGACGTCGACGTGCAGCTGGCCCTCACCCGCTCCTGGCCCGAGGACTGGACGGGACACCGCGGCCGCGTCGACGATGCGCTCCTGGACAGCGCAACGTGGCCGGCGAATGAGGCGCCGGTGATCTACATCTGCGGTCCGACGGGCTTCGTCGAGGCGATCAGCCGCCAGATGGTGGCGCGCGGCCACGCGCCCGGGCGGGTCAAGACCGAGCGCTTCGGCCCCACCGCCTGAGCGGGGGAGCGACGATGGAGGACTTCACCGTCGACGGCAACGCGCTGGCGGGAGCGCTCGCCCAGTACATGGGGCGCGACGTGAGCGCCGACCAGGGCACCTGCGGCCACTGCGGCGCGCCGTCGATGATCGCCGAGCTCGTCGTCTATCCCAAGGCGCCGAGCCCCGTGGCACGCTGCCCGCACTGCGGCGACGTGGTCATGGTCGTCACCGAGATCCGCGACACCGTCACGGTTCACATGAACCGGTACGCGATGTGATCAGTCGCCCAGCTCGGCGCGGCGGCGCACCACGAACTCCCTGAGCTCCTCGTCGATCGCGTCATCGATCGGCGGCTTCTCGTAGTCCTCGAGCGTCTTGCGCCAGATCTCCCCGGCGCGGACCGTCGTGTCGCGGGCGCCCTTCTTGGTCCAGCGGTCGAAGTTCTCCGTCGAGGACAGCATCGGCCGGTAGAAGCATTCGCGGAAGCGCTCGAGCGTGTGGGCGGCCCCGAGGAAGTGCCCGCCGGCGCCGACCTCGGTGTGAGCGTCGAAGGCCAGCGATGCCTCGTCGATCTCCAGCGGCGTGAACTCGTGGCGCAGCTCGCGCAGAAGCTCGACGTCGACAATGAACTTCTCATAGCAGGAGACCAGCCCGCCCTCCAGCCATCCGGCGGAGTGCATGACGAAATTGGTGCCGGCCAGGAAGGTCGGCAGCAGGGTCATCAGCGACTCGTACGCGGCTTGGGCGTCGACGGTCTGGGAGGCGTTGAGCCCGCCGCCGCCTCGCCAGGGCAGCCCGAAATGGCGCGCGATCTGCCCGGTGCAGAGCACGCCGATCCCCGACTCCGGTGTGCCGAAGGACGGCGAGCCCGACTGCATGTCGGTGTTGGAGAGAAACGATCCGAAGACCACCGGCGCGCCCGGGCGAATGGTCTGGGCCAGCGCGATCCCGGCCAGCGCCTCGGCCATCTGCTGCACCAGCGTCGCCGGCAACGACACCGGTGACATCGCGCCCATGAGCAGGAAGGGGGTGATGACGACGGCCTGGTTGGCCTTGACGTACTCGAACATCGCGCCGAGCATGCGGTCGTCGTAGCGCAGCGGCGAGTTGACGTTGATGAGCGAGATCGACACCGGGGCGCGCTCGATCGCCTCGCGCCCACCGAACAGGATCTCGCCCATGCGGATGGTGTCGGCGGCGTTGGGGCCGGAGGTCACTGAGCCCATGTAGGGCTTGTCGGAGAAGGTCTGCAGTGCGTAGACCATGTCGAGGTGGCGGCTGTCCAGTGGCCGGTCCTCGGGCTCGCAGATGGTCCCGCCCGGGGAGTCGAGCTCGGGATAGAACTGGGCCAGCTTCACCAGGTTCTCGAAGTCGGCCATCTTGGCGTCGCGGCGGACGTCGCCCTCGCGGATGAACGGGCATCCGTAGACCGGCGCGAAGACCATGTGGTCGCCGCCGATGTGCGCGGTGTTGGCGGGGTTGCGCGCCTGCACCTCGAACTCCCGGGGCGCCTTGGCCACCTGCTCGAGGATCCACTCGGGATCGAAGCGCACCCGGTTCTCCTCTTCCACGATCTGTCCGGCGTCGCGCAGCAGCTCCACCGCTTCGGGCAGCAGGAACTCGATCCCCAGCTCCGCGACGATGCGCCGCCAGCCGCGATCGAGCGTGGCCATCGCCTCCTCGCTGAGGATCTCGTAGCGGGGCATGTCGTTCACGAACATGGCGGGCCT
>DASXCN010000159.1:0-5433 GCA_036491155.1 Solirubrobacteraceae bacterium
TCCACGGGCACCTCACCATCACCAGCGGCGGCACCTCGTGGAAGCCGTTGCCGATGATCTTCACCATCCCGTTCGCGCTCTTTGGCAAGGCCGCCCCGGACCTGTGGCTGGTGGTGGCGCGTGCCGGTGCACTGGCGGCGGTGATCATGGTCTTCCGCCTGGCCTACCGGCTCACCCTCCGGGTCGGCGGGCTGTTCGGCGAGGCCGACCCGAGCCTCGATCGCCTCACCGCGATGGTCCCCGCGCTGTTGGCCGGGGTCATCGGTGCCGTGTCGCTGGCCCTGTCGGCGTCGGGCGGCTTCGTCTCCTCCAACGCCCTGGGCTACTCCGAGGGCTTCGCCGCCGCGCTGCTGCTGATCAGCATCGACCGCCACATCGACGGCAAGCCGCGCCAAGCGTTCGTGGTGGGCTTTCTGGTGGCGCTTGATCGCCCCGAGATCTGGCTCTTCTGGGGGCCCTACGGGCTGTGGCTGTTCTGGCGCGACCCGGGCGCGCGCCTACTGGTCACCGCGCTGTTCGTGATCACGCCGATCGTCTGGTTCCTGCCCGTGTACCTCGGCTGCGGCTCCTTCAGCTGCAGCGTCAGCCGGGCCACGCACCCGCGCTCCAACAGCCTGGCCTTCGCGTCCAATCCGTTCGTGGCCGAGCTCAAGCGGGCTGCCTGGCCGACGATGCTGCTGCGGATCAAGGTGGTGGCGGCGCTGCTGGTGGTGGCCGTGGCCGTCATCTTGGCGAGGACCTACCGGCGCTCGGGGCTGGCCGGCCTGCGCACCGACCGCAGCCAGGCGCGCCTCACGGCCGCGCTGGTGGGCCTCGGCGGTCTGGCCTGGTTCGTGGTCATCGCGGTGATGACCCAGATCGGGTTCTCCGGCAACAACCGCTACCTGGTGCTGGGTTCGGCGCTGGTGGACATCTGCGGCGCCGTGGGCTTCGGCTGGGCGGCGCACGAGCTCGCCGTGCTGGGCGCGCGGCGGTGGCGGCGGGCACCGGCCGACGGGACGCCCACCTCCCCCCGCCGCTCGGTCGCCGGCACGATCCTGGTGTGGGCGGCCACCGCGTTGGTGGCGCTGGTGTTCCTGGTGCTGCCCAACTGGGTCGGCAACAGCATGATCTCCATCCCGCGCACCCACGGCTCGCTCGTGTACCAGGCCCATCTGCGCGAGGGCATGAACGACCTGGTCAAGCGCTTTGGCGGAGCCGACAAGATCCTTGCCTGCGGCAGTGTCATGACCGAGGGCTTCCAGGTGCCGATGGTGGCCTTCGTGCTCGGTGTCCCGACGACCCGCATCGAGGCGCCGCCGAGACTGGGTGGCGCGGCCTATCCCCAGCCGGCCAGCGCGGCGCCCAACCTCATCCTGCAGACGCGCGACACCCGTTCGGCCAGCCTCCTGCCGTACCTGAGCACCTGGCCGGCGGTGCACTACCACTACGTCGGGACCGCCCGCTCGGTCCACATGTTCACCCAGGGCTGCCCCGGGAGCGCGGCGTGAAATCCGGACGCACCCGCCCCGCCCTGTGATGGCCACCGTCACCGCTCCGCCTCGCGGCACGCAGACGCCCGGCACCGGGCCTCAGGACTCACAGCCCCGCCTGCCCGACCGGCTCGCGCGCATCCCCACCTGGGCGTGGCTGAGCGGCGGGCTGATCCTGCTCATGGCCCTGTCGGCCTTCCTGCGCAGCCGCTACATCGGCGGCGAGTTCTGGATGGACGAGGGCATCACCACCGGGATCTCGCTGCACCCGATCAGCCAGATCCCCGGGATCCTGCGCTACGACGGCAACCCGCCGCTGTACTACATGATGCTGCACGTCTGGATGTCGGTCTTCGGCACCTCGGAGACCGCCACCCACGCCCTCTCGCTGGTGTGCGGCGTGCTCACCATCCCTGCCGGCGGCTGGGCCGGGTGGAAGCTGTTCGGCGCGCGCACCGGGGTGTATGCGGCGATCCTGTTCGCGTTCAACGCCTGGCTGACGGCGTACGCGCAGGAGACCCGGATGTACGAGTTCATGGGCCTGCTCGGCGTGCTGGCCACCGCCGGGTTCCTCCTCGGCTTCGTCTATCGCCGCCGGCGCTACCTGTTCCTGTTCGCCGGAGCGCTCACCGTAATGCTCTACACCCACACGTGGGGCACGTTCTTCTTCGCGGGCTCGGTGGTGTCGCTGATCCCCGCGCTCATCGCCTCAGATGACCGTCGCGGCCTCATCCGCGACGCCGCCTTTGCCTTCATCGGCGCCGGCATCCTCTACCTGCCCTGGGTGCCGACGCTGCTCTACCAGGCCGCCAACACCGCGGCGCCATGGGACAACGTGCCCCGCTTCGGCGCCCCCGTCCTGCTCTCGCGCGACGTCATCGGCGGCGACCGGATCACCATGCTCCTCGTCATCCCAGCGGCGATCGGCATCGCGCCACTGTTCACGCGTGCGCACCGGCGCTCGCGCGAGTGGGTCACGGTGTGGACGCTGGTGGCCCTCCCGGTGGCGACGCTGGCCATCGCCTGGCTGGAGTCCCAAGTCAACCCGGCCTTTGTCGCCCGCTACTTCGCCCCGGTCATCGGCGCGATCCTGCTCCTCATCGCCTGGGGATGCGCCCGCGCGAAGCTGCTGGGCGTGGTGGCGATGGTGCTGGCCGTCGCCTTTTTGGCCAACCCCAGCTCCTACACGCCGCAGTGGAAGTCCGACATGCGCGACATCGGCGCCGAGATGACCCCTCACCTGAAGGCCGGGGACCAGGTGGTGGTGGGCCAGCCCGAGGAGACGCCGCTGGCCTGGTACTACCTGCCCGGCGGCCTGAAGTTCGCCAACACGGCCGGCGCCGTCTCTGACCCGCGCTACATGGATTGGGTCAAGGCCCTGCACCGCCTCACCACCACCAACCCGCAGGCGACGCTCACCCCGATCGTGAATGCGATGAAGCCCGGGCAGCACCTGTTGTTCGTCCGCCCGCTGACCGAAGGCGCCCAGAACTGGGAGGCGCCGTGGACCATGATGGTGCGCCGCCGCTCCGCGCAGTGGGGGCAGCTGCTGCAGACCGACGTCGACCACGGCGTCCTGCGCCAGGTGGCCGTGGCGCCCCACTACTACCGCGGGGCGTGCTGCGTGGGCAACAGCGCGGTCCTCTACCAGAAGGTCTCCTGACTCCATCCCGTTCGCCCCGCCCGGGCGTCCGCCACCGCCGATGACCACCGCCACCCCGCCACGCCGCTTCGACTCGCTGCTCGAGGTCCCGGACATCGTCGACGTCCGCGCGCCGCGCTGGTTTGACCGGCTGCCGCGGTGGGCGTCGACCGGCGGCGTGCTGCTCCTGCTGCTGGCGATCTCGGCCTTCATCCGCACCCGCACGCTGAGCGGAGAGCTGTGGTTCGACGAGGCGGGCGCGGTCGGGCTGGCCTCCCAGCCGCTGGGCTCGCTGCTGAGCGCGGTGCACCGCGCCGGCGCCGCGCCGCTGTACTACGTGCTGCTGCACATCTGGATCAGCCTCTTCGGCTCGGGCGAGAGCGCCACCCACGCCCTGTCGCTGCTGCTGGGGCTGGCGTCGATCCCCGTGGCGATGTGGACGGCATGGAGCCTGGCCGGGCGCCGCGCGGGGATCTTCGCCGCGGTCCTGTTCGCCTTCAGCTCGTTCCTCACCCGCTATGCCGAGGAGACCCAGCCCTATGAGCTGATGGTCGTCTTCGGGCTGCTGGCCACCGCGGGGTTGCTGCACGCCTTCGTCTACCGCCGGCGCGCGTATCTGTGGCTGTTCGGCGCCTGCCTGGCCCTCATGCTCTACACCCAGGGCACGGCGCTCCTGTTCTGGGTGGGCGCGGCGGTGGCGCTGGTCTTCGTGCGCCGCTCGCTGGCGGAGTCCGGCCGCCAGGGCTTCTGGCGCGACGCGGCGCTCTGCTACGGCGCGGCCGCGGTGGTGTTCATCCCGTGGCTGCCGGCCACCATCGACCAGATCGCCCACGCCACCAGCCCGTGGCACTACATCCCGCTCATGGGAGCCACCGTGCCCAGCCAGATCCTGGGCTCCGAGCGCGTGGACGCGACGCTGCTGGTCTGCGTGGTCATCGCCGTGGCGCCGCTGGCCGTGGGCGTGCGGCGGCGCACGCCGGAGGCCGCGGTGTTCTGGGTCCTGCTGACGATCCCCGGGGTGGCGCTGCTCACGGCGCGGATCGCTGGTTTCTTCATCCCCATCTGGGCCTGGCGCTACTTCGCACCGATCGTGGCGCCGCTGCTGCTGCTGGGCGCGCTGTCCACGGCTCGGGCGCGAGTCGTGGGCGTGGCCGCCGTCATCTTCTGCGTCGCGTTTTTGGCCAACGCCGGCTCCTTCGCGCCGCCGTACAAGAGCGACATGAAGGACGTCGCCGCCGAGATGCAGCCGCTCATGCACCGCGGCGACCTCGTCGTCGTCGCCCAGCCCGAGCAGACCCCCCTGGCGTGGTACTACCTGCCCGCCGGGCTGCGCTTCGCCTCGATGCTCGGCCCCGTCGCCGACCCGTCGGTGGTGAACTGGATGGGGGCGATGGGCCGCCTGCAGAACAGCAATCCCCGGGCGACCCTGGGCACCCTGGTTGCTAGTCTCAAGCCCGGCCAGCAGCTGCTCTACGTACGTCCGTTGACCGAGGGCGTCAAGAACTGGAACGCGGCGTGGCCGGCGCTGGTGCGCCGGCGCTCCGCTCAGTGGGGGCGGCTGTTGCAGGATGAACAGGCCAACGGCGCGCTGAAGCCGGTGGCGACGGCCCCGCACAACTACCGAGGCTCGTGTTGCGTGGCCGACAGCGCAGTGCTCTACCAGAAGGCCTCCTGACGACAATGACCGAGACCAACCCCCACGCCGCCCCCGGCTCAGACACCGCCGCCGGCTCGGACATCAGCCCGGAGCATCCCGTCGTGGTGCTGGGCGCGGGACCCGCGGGGCTGACCGCCGCCTACCAGCTGGTCAAGCAGGGCAAGCCGGTGATCGTGCTGGAGTCCACGGAGTTCGTCGGCGGCATCGCCCGCACCCAGGTCCGTGACGGCTATCGCTTTGACCTGGGCGGGCATCGCTTCTTCACCAAGGTCAAGGAGGTCGACGACCTCTGGCACGAGATCATGAAGGAGGAGTTCCTCAAGCGCCCGCGCAAGAGCCGGATCTACTGGAACGACAAGTTCCTGGAGTACCCGCTGCAGGGCATGGACGTGATCAAGAAGCTGGGGCCGGTCGAGCTGACGCGCTGCCTGATCTCCTACGGGTGGGCCGCGCTGAAGCCCAAGGGCCGCGAGGACACCTTTGAGGAGTGGGTCTCCAACCGCTTTGGCAAGCGGCTGTACCAGCACTTCTTCAAGACCTACACCGAGAAGCTGTGGGGCGTCTCGGCGACCGAGATCCGCGCCGAGTGGGCGGCGCAGCGCATCAAGGGCCTGTCGTTCTTCTCCGCCGCCAAGGCCGCCTTCTTCGGCAACGAGGGCAAC
>DASXCN010000160.1:0-2996 GCA_036491155.1 Solirubrobacteraceae bacterium
CTGGCCGGGCTGCGCCGCGAGCGGCTCATGGTCCAGCTCGACGTCGGCGGCCTGCCCGAGGACGAGGCGATGGAGCTCGTGCGCCTGCGGGCCGGCGGCACTCCGTCGCTGGCCTTCGTCCAGGCGCTGTATCGCGAGACCGAGGGCAACCCGTTCTTCATCGAGGAGATCGTCCGCCACCTCTCAGACGCCGGGGTGCGCTCGCACGAGGCCGGCGCGCGCGACCTGGAGCGGGTGGGGCTGCCCGAGGACGTCCGCGACGTCATCAGCCGCCGCCTGGATCGCCTGGATCCCGGTTCGATCGAATGGCTGCGGGTGGCGGCGGTGATTGGCCGCGACTTCGACGCCGGCCTGCTCGAGCGCGTGCTGGGCTTCGACGAGGACCGGTTCCTCGCGGCGCTGGAGGACGCCCTGGACGCGGGTCTGGTCACCGAGGCGCCGGGCGACCCCGGGCGCTACTCGTTCGCCCACGCGCTCATCCGCGAAACGCTCTACGAGGGCATGTCCTCGGCACGACGCGCCCGGATTCACCGCCGGGTGGGCGTCGCCCTGGAGGGATCGGAACCCGCGCTGCACGATCTTCAGATCGGCGCCCTGGCCCTGCACTTCACCCGCGCCGCCGATCCCGAGGACGCCGAGCGCGCCATCCGCTACGGCCTGCGCGCCGGCGAGCAGGCCACCGCGATGCTCGCCAACGAGGAGGCGGCCGCGCACTACTCCCGGGCGCTGGAGGTGCTGGACCGCTCCGATCCCGAGGCCCTGCGGCGCCGCTGCGATCTGCTGCTGGAGCTGGGCGAGGCCCAGGTGCGCAGCGGTGAGCGGCCGCTCGCCTGGGCGACGTTCCGCGAGGCCGCGGCGCTGGCCGCGGAACTGGGCGACAAGGGCTCGCTGGTGCGCGCGGCGATCGGCGCGTCACGGCGCTACGTGCAACCTCCGGGTGTCGTCGACGAGGAGCTCATCGCCCTCCTGGAGCAGGCGGTCGAGATGACCGCCGAGGAGCGCACCGTCACCCGTGTGCGAGTGCTGGCGTGCCTGTGCGGCGCGCTGTACTTCTCAGACCGCCGGGACCGCATGGCCACCCTGAGCGCCGAGGCCACCGAGACGGCCGCCCAGCTCGACGATCCGCAGGCCATCGCCCTGGCCGCCGCGGCCCGGCGGCGGGCCTACTGGGGCCCGGGGAACCTGGAGCGACGTCTCGCCGACTCGACCCTGTTGTTGCGCGCCGCGCGGGAGGCCTCGGACATCGAGCTCACCCTCCAGGGCCACGCGTGGCTCGTGGTGGACCTGCTCGAGCGCGGTGACCGCACCGGGGTGGAGGTGCAGATCGACGCCTTCACCGCGGGGGCCGCGCGGCTGCGCCAGCCCCTGTACCTGTGGAACGCGGCGGTGTGGGAGGCGATGAGGGCCCTGCTCGACGGGCGGCTGGAGGAGGCCGAGTCACTCGCCGCCGCCGCGGTGTCGTCGGGCATCCGCTCCGAGGGCGTCACCGCCCCGCAGTACTACGCCGTGCAGGTGCTCTACCTGCGGCGCGAACAGGCCCGCATGGGCGAGCTCGAGGATCCGGTGCGCGAGGCCCTGTCCGCCAACCCCGGTCGTGCCGCCTGGCGCGCGGGCCTGGCCCTGCTGCTGCACGAGACCGGGCGCACGGGGGAGGCGCGAGCCGAGTTTGAGACCCTCGCCCGCGAGGACTTTGCCGGGATCCCCCGTGACGGCGACTGGATGGTGGTGGCGGCGCTGGCCGCCGACCTGGCCCACGCCTTCGGCGACACCGAGCGTGCCGCGCTGCTCTACGAGCTGATGGCGCCGTTTGATCAGACCAACGTCGTCATCGGACTGGGGGCGGTGTGCCTGGGCGCCACCAGCCGCTATCTTGGCCGCCTGGCCCTGACCCTGGGGCGCGGCGAGGAGGCGGTGACCCACCTGCGCCACGCGGTGAAGGCCAACGCTGCGCTGCAGGCGGTGGTGGAGCTGGCCCATTCACGGGTCGATCTCGCGGCGGCGCTGGGGCCGGGAACGGAGGCCGTCGAGCTGCTCGAGCAGGCCGAGGCGGCCGCCACCGAACTGCGCCTTGCGGCGGTGGCGCGGCGGGCGGCGCTGGTGCGCGAGCGATTGGCCCCCTAGGCCCTGCCTGCCTGCGCACTTGCGCGTGCAGGGCTCAGATCCGCTTGCTCGGGGCGCTACCCTCGGCCACCTATGTCCAAGACGCTGGTCATCGCTGAGAAGCCGTCGGTCGGTCGCGACCTCGTTCGCGTGCTGCCGGGCGCCTTTGAGAAGAAGGGCACCAAGGGCGAGGAGTTCCTCGAGGGACCCGACCACGTCGTCACGTGGGCCGTCGGTCACCTTGTCCAGCTCGCCGATCCCGACGAGTACGACGAGAAGTACAAGAAGTGGCGCATGGCGGACCTGCCGATCGTCCCCGACCGCTTCAAGCTGGTCGTCCGCGACGAGCGCTCCAAGAAGCAGATGAACGTCGTCAAGCGCCTGCTGGGCCGCGACGACCTCGACCAGGTCGTCAATGCCTGCGACGCCGGACGCGAGGGCGAGCTCATCTTCGCCTACCTGTACGAGAAAGCCGGCTCGCACAAGCCGGTGCGCCGGCTGTGGCTGAACTCGATGACCAAGTCCGCGATCGAGGCGGCGTTCAAGGAGCTACGGCCCGGCGACGAGTACGCGGCGCTCGAGGCGGCGGCGCGGTCGCGCTCGGAGGCCGACTGGATCGTGGGCATGAACTCGACCCGCGCGGCCACCATCCGCCTGCGTTCCTCCTTTGACGGCGCGGTCTCGCTGGGCCGCGTGCAGACCCCGACCCTCGCCATCCTGGCCAGGCGCGAGGAGGAGATCCGCGCCTTCGTGCCCGAGGCCTATTGGATCGTCGACGCGAAGTTCGAGCCGGTCAACGATGGCCCGCGCCGCTACGAGGGCCGCTTCCACGCCGGCGCCAACCCCCGCCTGGCCACCGCAGACCAGGCCCGCGCGATCGTCGAGGCCTGCCGCGA
>DASXCN010000161.1:0-2811 GCA_036491155.1 Solirubrobacteraceae bacterium
CTGTACGGCCCTCCGGGGACCGGCAAGACGTTGCTGGCCCGCGCCGTGGCCGGCGAGGCCGGCGTCCCGTTCTTCTCGATCTCGGGCTCTGACTTCGTCGAGATGTTCGTCGGCGTGGGCGCCTCGCGCGTGCGAGACCTCTTCGAGCAGGCCAAGCAGAACTCCCCCTGCATCATCTTCATGGACGAGATCGACGCCGTCGGCCGCCATCGCGGCGCCGGTCTGGGCGGAGGTCACGACGAGCGCGAGCAGACGCTCAACCAGCTTCTCGTCGAGATGGACGGCTTTGAGATGAAGGACAACATCATCCTCATCGCCGCCACCAACCGCCCGGACATCCTTGACCCGGCGCTGCTGCGCCCGGGCCGCTTTGACCGCCAGATCGTCGTCGACCGTCCGGACCGGCTGGGGCGCAAGAAGATCCTCGAGGTCCACACGCGCGGCAAGCCGCTGGCGCGGGAGATCGACGTCGATGCGCTGGCCGGCCAGACCCCCGGCTTCACGGGCGCCGACCTCTCCAACCTCGTCAACGAGGCCGCCCTGCTCGCCGCGCGTAACGGCAAGCGCGAGATCACCCAGGTCGAGCTGGAAGAGGGGATCATGCGCGTCATCGCCGGCCCGGAGAAGAAGACCCGGGTGATGAGCAACAAGGAGCGCAAGATCACCGCCTACCACGAGATGGGTCACGCGATCGTCGGCCACTTCCTGCCCAACTCCGACCCGATCCACAAGATCTCGGTCATCTCGCGCGGCCAGGCGCTGGGCTACACGATCTCGCTGCCGGGCGAGGACAAGTTCCTCACCACGCGCGCGGAGCTCCACGACACGCTGGCGATGACCCTGGGCGGCCGCGCCGCCGAGGAGATCTGCTTCGACGAGATCACCACCGGAGCGTCCAACGATCTGGAGAAGGTCACCGCGACGGCCAAGCAGATGGTCATGCGCTTCGGCATGTCCGAGAAGCTCGGTCCGCGCGTCTTCGGCCACGACCACGGCCAGCCGTTCCTGGGCCGCGAGTTCAGCGCCGAGCCCGACTACTCCGACGAGATCGCCCGTGAGATCGACGACGAGGTCCGCCGCATCATCGAGACGGCCCACGTGCAGGCCAAGGCCATCCTCACCGAGAAGCGCCTGGAGCTCGAGAAGCTGTCTGAGATCCTCATCAAGCGCGAGACGATCGAGAAGGAGCAGTTCGAGTCGCTGCTCCAGGGTCAGACCGAGGAGGCCGTCTTCGGCTCCGAGGCCCCGGCCCCGCCCGAGGTTCCCTCGGTCACCGGCACCCCCGCAGAGCGCGCCCGGCCTGACGTTCCGCGCCCGCTGCCCCGGCCCGGGCTGGCCGGCGGCGCCGCCGAGTAACTCTTCCGTCACACCTTCCCACAGGTGGCGCTACGCCTGCCACCGTGGGCTGAGTGCCTGACGCTGATGGCGAAAGTGCCTCCGGAGGGCAGATTTACCATCAGGGTGGGTACGCGCTGGCTCGCCTTGCGGCACGCCAGCGGGGTCTGGTGACGCGCCAGCAGTTGCGTGATCTCGCGTTTAGCGACAAGCAGATCCGTCGGCTGGCCAGACTTGGCTGGCTCCAAGCGATCCACCACAACGTCTACGCCGTCGGCCACCGGCATCTGAGTGACCGTGCGCACCTCTTCGCTGCGCTGTTGACGTTCGGCCCGCAGGCGTTCCTGAGTCATCGGACGGCGGCAGGGGTGTGGAAGCTGCGGGCGATCAACCTGCACGAGGTCGAGGTCACGCTCCCGGGGACGGGCGGGCGTCACCGCGACGGCCTCACAGTCCATCGCACCGTCACCGAGCTCGAGGCAGACGACGTCCGCACTCACGGGGAGCTCCGGGTGAGCTCCGTCCCGCGCATGCTCGTCGAGCTCGCCGCCCGCGAGACGCCGCGCGAACTCGAGCGCCTCGTGACCCTCGCTGTCCAGAAGCGGCTGCTGCGTCCCGACGCCAACGACGGCCGCGCCGCCCTGGAGCAAGCGCTGGCGCGACACGAACGCCACCCCGGGATCGCCAAGCTCGCTGCGGTCCTCGCGGTCTACCGCCACACTGAGAGCCGCAAGTCCGACCTGGAGGTGGCCTTTGACCGCTTCCTCGCCGCCCACCCCGAGATCCCCGAGCCGAACCGCAACATCGAGATCGACCACTGGGAGATCGACTGCTTCTGGCCTGCGCACAACCTGGCGGTCGAGCTCGACGGCCGCCCGTACCACATCGCCGCCAACGCGATGGAGAAGGACCGGATCAAGGACGCCGCGCTCCTGCGCAAAGGCATCACACCGTTGCGCTTCACCGACTTCCGCGTCGAGCACGACCTCCGGGGGATCCTGGGCGACCTCCGGCACTTCCTGAAGCTCGGGTGACCTCGGTCAGCTCCGAGCTCAGGCGGACAGCAGGCCCCGGCCGTACCAGTCCGAGGTCGACCGAACCCCCGGCAGCGCGAAGAAGTAGCCGCCGCCCACCGGAGTCACGTAGTCGACCATGGGCTCTCCGATCAGGCGCGTCTGGACGGCCTCGAACTGGCGGCGGAGGTTCTGCTGGAAGGCGTTGAAGATGAGCCCCATATCCAGGTTGCCGTTGAGGCCCACGCCGCGGTCGTAGTTGTAGCCGCGGCGCAGGATGCGGCTGTGCTCGGTGGCGTGGGTGCGCGGGTTGGCCAGGCGAATATGGGCGCTCAGCGGGATCCGGCGTCCGTGCGGGTCCGCATGGAAGTCCGGGATGTCGGTCTCGATGCGGCCATCCAGCGGCGCTCCGGTGTCGCGGAAGCGCCCGATCATCTGCTGCTGCTCGGTGAGCGACACGCGG
>DASXCN010000162.1:0-9830 GCA_036491155.1 Solirubrobacteraceae bacterium
ATGACCGCCGAGAACGTCGCCGAGCGCTGCAAGGTGACCCGCGAGCAGCAGGACGAGTGGGCGGTCATCTCCCAGAACCGCGCCGTCGAGGCGCGCGACTCGGGCCACTTCGACGCCGAGATCGTCGCGGTGACCGTCCCCGCGCACACCGAGACCGATGCCGAGGGCAACGAGGTGGAGGTCCCCGAGACGGTCGTGTCCCGCGACGACGGTCCCCGCGCCGGCACCACGATGGAGGTCCTGGGCAAGCTCAAGCCCGCCTTCAAGCCCGACGGCACTGTCACGGCGGGCAACGCCTGCCCGCTCAACGACGGCGCCGCCGCCGTGCTGGTCATGTCTGACGAGAAGGCCGAGCAGGTGGGCGCCAAGCCGCTGGCGCGGATCATCGCCTCCACCGTGGCCGCGATCCGGCCCGAGATCATGGGCCTCGGCCCCATCCCGGCCATCCAGGCGCTGCTCAAGCAGACCGGCATGACCATCGACGACATCGACATCGTCGAGATCAACGAGGCCTTCGCCGCCCAGATCGTTCCCTGCATGGACGAGCTGGGGATCCCCGAGGAGAAGCTCAACCCCTTCGGCGGGGCGATCGCGCTCGGCCACCCCTTCGGCATGACCGGCGCGCGGATCATGACCACGCTCATCAACGGCCTGCGCACCGTCAACGGCCGCTACGGCATCGAGTCGATGTGCGTGGCGGGCGGGATGGGGCAGGCGATGCTCATCGAGTTGCTGTAGCTCGGGGTTCGCGCCCCATCGCTTGGCGGGGGCATCGGCGCACGTCAACGCCGGCTTGGGAGGAACTGGGTTGGGCTGCCTCGGCGACCAGCGTCAGAGAGTAAAGGCCGATTTGCAGCTATTTCCTTCACTATCCGCCACTACTCCGCCGGGGGAACCCTGAGAGCGCCGAGGCCGCCCCAACCCAGCACTCGATAGCCGGCCGTTGACGTTCGCCGGTGTTGCCGGGCGCCGACGAGTGCCCCGTGCGGGTCAGCGCGGCGGCATCCGCAGCGCGCCGTCGAGGCGGATGACCTCGCCGTTGAGCATCTGGTTGGAGATGATGTGCGCGGCCAGCGCCGCGTACTCGGACGGCTGCCCGAGCCGCGACGGGAACGGCACGGCGTCCCCGAGGGCCCGCTGGGTCTCCTCGGAGAGCTCGCCCAGCAGCGGGGTCTCAAACGTCCCCGGCGCGATCGTGCACACGCGGACGCCGCCCACGGCGAGGTCGCGCGCCGCCGGCAGGGTCATCCCCACGATCCCGCCCTTGGAGGCTGAGTAGGCCACCTGGCCGATCTGCCCGTCAAACGCGGCGATCGACGCCGTGTTGACGCACACGCCGCGCTCGCCGGAGTCAAGAGGCTCGTTGCCCAGCATCGAGGCCGCCGCCAGCCGCAGCACGTTGAAGGTGCCGATCAGGTTGACGGCGATGACCTTCTCGAACGGCTCCAGGGCATGCGCCCCACGGCGCCCGGCGACGCGTTCGCCGTGCCCGATGCCCGCACAGCACACGCTGATGCGCAGGCCGCCGTCGGCGCTCGCCGCCGCCTGAGCGACCGCCGCCTGCACCGTCTCGGCCTGTGTCACGTCGGTATGGGCAAACGACGCCCGCCCGCCCAGTTCCGCGGCCAGGGCCTCCCCGCGCTCGGCGTTGAGGTCGGCGATCGTCACGGACGCGCCGGCGCCGTGCAGGTGCCGCGCCGTCGCCTCTCCGAGCCCTGAGGCGCCGCCCGCGACGAGCACGGCGCTGCCGTCGATCTCCATGGCCCAGACCCTAGCCGCGGACGCCGCCCGCGAGCCTGGCCATGGACACCGCGAACAGCTTCTCCTCGTCGGTGAACCAGTGCTCGAGCTCCAGGCCGGCCGCCTCGAGGTCGGCCTCGACGTGCGCGCGCGTGAACTTGGCGCTGATCTCGGTGCGCAGCTCCTCGCCCGCGGCGAACTCGACGCGGAGGTCGAGGTCGGCGACGTAGACGGTCTGGGCGCGGGTGGCCCGCAGCCGCATCTCCAGCCACTCGTTGCGCCGGTCATAGAACGCGATGTGCTCGAAGCTCTCGGGCTGGAAGTCGGCGCCGAGCTCGCGGTTGAGGACGTAGAGCAGGTTGCGGTTGAACTCGGCGGTGATCCCGGCGGCGTCGTTGTAGGCGGCCTCGATGATGCGCGGGTCCTTGACCAGGTCGGTACCGAGCAGCAGCCGGCATCCCGGGCCGAGCAGGGTGGCGATCTTGGCCAGGGCGTTGCGCCGCGTCCCGGGCGGGAAGTTGCCGATGGTGCCGCCCAGCAGCGCGACGAGGCGATGCCCACCGCTCTCGGGTTCGGGGACATGCTCGAGGTGGCGCTCGAAGTCGGCCACCACGCCATAGACCTGCAGGTCGTCGTACTCCTCGGTCAGGGTCCGCGCGGCGTCCTCGACCACGCTCTCGGAGACGTCCAGCGGGATGTAGCGCCGCGGGTGGGTGGGGACGGTCTCCCGCATCGCGTTTAGCAGGATGCGCGCCTTGTCCGAGGCGCCCGCGCCCAGCTCCACCAGCTCGCTCGCGCTGGTGGCCGACACGATCCCCGCGGCGTTGTCGCGCAGGATGGCCAGCTCCGTGCGCGTGGGGTAGTACTCGGGCTGCTGGGTGATCTGCTCGAACAGCTCAGAGCCGCGCGCGTCGTAGAAGTGCTTGGGGGCCAGCTCCTTGAACGGCTTGGTGAGGCCGTCCAGCACGTCGTTGGCCAGCGACCGTTCGTCGTCCTCCGACAGCCACGAGTCGACTTGGACGAGGGGTTGGGACAGCGGCTCCATGTCAGAGGTCCTTTGCGATTCGCAGGCCAGAGAAGATCTGCCGCCGCTGGGGGAAGTCCCAGTTGCGGAACGTCGGGGTGGCGACTCGGGGCCGGGTGGCCCAGGCGCCGCCGCGCAGCACCTTGTACTGGTCTCCGAAGAAGACCTCGGAGTACTCGGGGTAGGGGAACGGCGAGAAGCCGTCGTAGCCGGTGAAGTTGCTGGACGTCCACTCCCAGGTGTCGCCGATCATGCCCAGCACGCCGTACGGCGAGGCGCTGTCCGGCAGCGACCCCGCGGGGATGGTGCCGCCGGCGCGATGGTCGACGTTGGCGTGGCGCCCGGGGAGGAGTCGATCGTCGCCCCACGGATACAGAAGGGAGGTCTGGTGCTCCTGGTCCCAGGTCGCCGCCTTCTCCCATTCGATCTCGGTGGGAAGGCGGCCGGCGTGCGCTCTGGCGAAGGCGTCGGCCTCGAACCAGGAGATGTGGACGACCGGACGATCCGGATGGAGTGACTCGAGCCCGGAGAGGCGCCACTCGGACCGTAGATCGGCCGTCCAGGACTGTGGTCGAGTGATGTCGTAGTCCTCCTTCCACGACCATCCTTCGTCGGACCACCATTCACGCCGCTCGTAACCACCCCCTTCCACGAACGTCAGGTACGTGGCGTTGGTGATCGGCGTGCGGCCGATCAGGTACTCGCGGACGTCGGTGTGATGACGGGGCCGCTCATTGTCGTAGGCAAAGCCAAGCTCGGCCCAGCCGCCGGCGCCGATGGTGCACTCACCGGCCGGGATCTCGACCATCTCCAGGCCGGTGAAGCCGAACCCGCCCGCCGATCGGCCGTTGCCGTTGCCGTTGCCGTTGGCGCCGGCTGACGCCGCGCTGAGGGTGGCGAACGCTCCCAGCCCTTCCAGCCGGGCGAGCTGAATCGTCTGAAGCATCGTCTCGTTGTGCTGCTGCTCGTGGCGGAGGATGAGCTCGGCGATGATGCCGTCGCCGATGCCCTGGCGCTCGATCACGCCGAGCGCGCGCTCGCGTACCTCCACGAGATAGTCGCGGGCCTCGGGCGGTCGCAGGAACGGCAGGTCGCCCCGGTCCGCACGCGGGGTCTCGAACGCGTCATAGACGTCGGCCAGCTCGTCGCGCAGGAGCGGCTCTCCGCCGAAGCGATGGACGATCCAGAGGTCCTCGAAGGCGGCGATGTGCCCGAGGTCCCAGACCAGGGGGCTCAACAGCGTCGAGTGGACCTCCTCGAGCTGGGCGTCGGAAAACGGGGTGACCAACTCGAGCGTTCGCTCACGAGCCTCCTGCAGACCGTCGATCGCTTGCTGGGCGTCGCCAATCGCGACGGCCGCCTGGAAGCCGTCCATTCCTTAATAGTGACAGCCTGAAATCGGACCCAAACGTTAAGTCTGCGCTGCGGCCGCCACCGCCGGGCGCCGCCGCTTGAGATCTGCCCAAAGCGGTTAGGCTGCTTCGACGATGAACATCAAGGAGCTCGACCGCGGCGAGCTGGTGGCCGTCGCGGGAGGAATCCTGTTGGGGGTGTCCCTGTTCTTGAGCTGGTACTCGCTGGGCAACAGCAATGCCGTGCTGGCCAGCTGCCGCGGCCCCAACACCAAGTGCACCGGCTGGGTCGCTCTCTCGGCGCTGCGCTTCGTCCTCCTCATCGCCGCCGTGGCGCCGCTGATCCTCTCCTGGATCATCGCGCGGGGACATGCGCTGTCCTGGCCACGGGGCGAGCTCACCGCCGTGACCGCCCTGGTGGCGCTGATCGTGACGGTGTTCGTCGGGGTGATCGACCATCCCGGCTCACCGCCGGGCGAGATCACCGTAGCCGTCGGCTGGTGGGTAGCCCTCGCCGCCGACCTGCTCATCCTCATCGGCTCGGTGTGGCGCTCCAAGGAGAGCGGCGCCGGCCGCAAGCCCCCGGGAGTCCTATGAACACGCCGCCGAGCCAGAAGCCCGATCGCAACCTCGCACTGGAGCTGGTGCGTGTCACCGAGGCGGCAGCGCTCGCCGCCGCGCGGATGGTCGGACGCGGCGACAAGGAGGGCGCCGACCAGGCGGCCGTCGACGCGATGCGCCTGGTCCTGGACACGGTCTCGATGGACGGCGTCGTGGTGATCGGCGAGGGCGAGAAGGACGAGGCCCCCATGCTCTACAACGGCGAGCAGATCGGGGACGGGACGCCCCCCAAGGTTGACATCGCGGTTGACCCGCTGGAGGGGACCCGCCTCGCGGCGCTGGGGATGCCCAGCGCTCTGGCGGTGATCGCCCTCTCCGAGCGCGGCTCGATGTTCGACCCCGGCCCGTGCGTGTACATGGAGAAGATCGCCGGCGGTCCCGACATCGCCGACCTGCTGGACCTCGACCGGCCCCTGGCCGAGACGCTCGCGCTCGTCGCCGAGCGCCGCCATCGCGATATCCGCGACGTGATGGTGGTCATGCTGGACCGCGAGCGCCACCACAACGCGATGGCGCAGGTCCGCGACGCGGGCGCCCGGGTGCGGCTCATCACCGACGGCGACGTCTCGGCGTCGCTGCTGGCGGTGAGCGAGAACTCCCCCGTCGACCTGCTGTGGGGGATCGGCGGGACCCCGGAAGGCGTCATCTCGGCGGCGGCGATCAAGTGCATCGGCGGCCAGCTCCTGGGGCGGCTGTGGCCGCGCGACGACGAGGAGCGCACCGCGGCGGTCGATGCCGGCTATGACCTGTACAAGGTGCTGACCTGCGACGACCTGGTCCAGGGGGAGAATGCGTTCTTCTCCGCGACCGGCGTGACCGACGGCGACGTGCTCCAGGGCGTCCGCTACCAGGGCGACCGCGGCGCGACGACGGAGTCGCTGGTGATGCGCTCGCGCTCGGGCACCGTGCGCCGGGTCCACGCGCGCCACGATCGCGCCAAGATGCGCGCCATGGGCATCACCAGCTACGGCTGAGCCGGACTGCCCTCGCGTGAGCGCTCCACGGCGGCATCCCAGTCGGCGGCGCCGGGCTGGTCCGCGAATTGCCCGACCTTGGAGCGGGCCAGGTCCAGCTTGGCCAGCGAGCGCAGGAAGGCGTGCGTGACCAGGACGTGCACCGCGGACTGGGTCATCTCATAGACGGGCTCTGAGAAGCCGACCGAAATCGACGGGTAGAAGTTGGCGACCTCGACCTCGATGAGCAGGTCCTCCTGACCATCGGGCCGGGGCGCCTCGCGGCGGACGTCGAGAGAGAGGAAGCCGCCCTTGCCCCGGCCGGCGCGGGCAACCAACAACCCGTCGCGGATCGGCCAGCGCACGGCGCCGTGGTCATCCTCGATCGTGTACTCGGGAGGCCCGAAACGCAGCAACGTCAGCGGCCGGCCCAGCAGCACGACAGAGCGGCTGTCGCTCGTGTACTTGATCTTGATGACGCCGAGCGTCACCCGCGAGAGAAACCGCCAATAGGTGCTCGCCAGGTTCTCCAGGTTCGCCGGGGTCCAGATGCGCTCCAAGTCAGACGCGGTCATCGTGAGCACCGCCGACTGCACCGAGCGCACCGCGCCGTCGCGCGCGATCACCGTCGACTTGCGCGGCGACACGATCACCGATTGGGCCGGGTTGTGTCGGCGGCGATGCCGCCGACGCATCGCGGCGGCCGCGGACAGGACGAAGGCCAGCAGCGCCAGGGGGGCGATCACTGCGCTGATTCTGCCCGTTTTGGACGCGCGGCACGCCGTGGGCGCGCTAAGAGGTGGTTACACATGTGGGCGCTCAGCGGGACGGGCCGCTCAGTCGGCCAGGGCGTGCAGCGTGACGGTGGCACCGCGCGCCACCTTGCCCTCACCCATGGGGATCAACGCGAGCGCGTCGGCGCCGAGCAGCGAGGTGAGGATGTGCGACCCCTGGGCACGGTTGGGGTCGGCGCGCACGACGCCGTCCACGTCGGTGAGCCGGACTCGCATCATCTGGTCGCGCCGGGGGTTGCGAGCCACGTCCTCGCCCAGGACGGCAGTGGGCCGGGGCGGCTCAGGAGTCGGCGCGCCCTGGAGCGCGGCCAGAGCGGGCGCCACGAACAGGCTGAAGGTCACCACCGCCGACACCGGGTTGCCCGGGAGGCCGAACACGAGCGGCCGGCCCGCGTCAGGGACCCCGAACCAGGTCGGCTTGCCGGGCTGCAAAGCCACGCTCCAGAACACCTCCGCCACGCCGAGGAGGTCCAGCGCCGGCTTGACGTGGTCATGGGGGCCCACCGACACGCCGCCGGTGATGATGACGACGTCTGACTCCCCCAGCGCGTCGGCGATGCCTCGCGTGGTGGCGTCGCGATCGTCCGGGAGCCGGCGCGCGGGGCCGGCGACGGCGCCCGCCCGCTCCGACAGGCCGGTGAGCATGGGCGCGTTGGAGTTGTGGATCTCGCCGGGGCCGAGCGGCTCGCCCGGCGCGCGCAACTCGTCTCCGGTGCAGAGCACCGACACGCGCGGCCGTCGGCTGGCCATGACCGAGCCCACTCCGGCGGCCGTCGCGGCACCGAGGGCGATCGGACCCAGGTGCGTCCCCGCGCTGAGCACCACGGTCTGTGCGCGCATGTCCTCGCCGGCGCCGCGGATGTGATCGCCCGGGGGCGAGGCGGCGTTGGTGTGGATCGAGTCGCCGCCGTTGACGTCGACGTTCTCCTGGGGGATGACGGCGGTCGCCCCGGGTGGAATGGCCGCGCCCGTCGAGATCCGGATCGTCTCGCCGTCGGCCATCTGGTGGCTGGAGGGGGTGCCCGCGCGGGATTCACCGACGATCTGGAGCGTGCGCCCGGCCTCTCCCGCGATGACCGCGTAGCCGTCCATGGCCGAGCACGGGAACGGGGGCACGTCGCCGGCGGCCGCGACGTCCTGCGCCAGGACCCGGCCGAGCGCGTCGTCGATCGCCACGGCCTCGGTGTCCAGCGGCGTGGTGGCCTCGAGCACGAGCCGGCGAGCGTCGGTTATGGAAATGAGCGATCTGGGCATCAGGACGGGTGGTAACGGATCACACTGGATCGGATTTCCAGCATATTGCGGTGAAGGCACATGGAGTCGACAGGGGCGCGTGATAGAAGACGGCCGATGCCGCCCATGCCCCCACGGCGGCGGCGGGCACGGCCGGTTGCCGACGCTCCCATAGATGCGCTGCTTTCGCGGTCAGAGGACTTGGCCAAGGGGTGGTTACTCGCGTTGCTGGAGCAGGCGCCGCTTGACGACGCCCCCGCTATTTTGGCCACCGACCTCACCCGGGACGGCCCTCGCGTCTGCGACGCCGTCCTGCGCGCGATCGCCGACGACGCCGATCTGCGCCGGCTGGAGCCCGGCGGGGTGCTCACGCCGCTCGTGGCACGGGTGGGGGAGCTGGCCGGTGCCGCGGCTCCCGCGGCGGCCTCGCGCGCCGTGGACGCGCTGGTGGGGATCATCTGGAGCGCCGTGCGCGACGACCTGCGCGGAGCCGACGCCGACCTCGTGGCTGAGCTGACCGAACGCCTGACGCTGATCGGGGAGCTGGTGCGTTCAGCGGTGCTGGAGCGCTCGGCGCCCCGGCCGGTGAGCCCGGTGTCGCCGCCGGTGGCTCCCGTGCCCTCCGTGCCGCCACCGCCACCCGTGAAGCCACCGCCGCCGGTGGCCAGTAGCCGCCCACCGCCATCGCCGGCGCCGCCACCGCCATCGCCGCCACCGCCATCGCCTGCGCCGCCACCGCCGGCGGCGGCATCGCCGGCCGCCCCTCAGCGGGCGTGGGCCGGCCTGGCTGACCCGCCCACGCTTGACCCGTCACGGGCGCTGTGGATCGGGGCGCTCGAAGACGAGATCGCGCGCTGCGCGGGAGCGCCCCTGTCGCTCCTGCTGGCCGAGCTCGACGACTCCGAGCGCGTCATGGCGGTCGAGCCCGACGCGCAGGCGCACGCCGTCCTCAGCCGGTTTGCCGCCGCGGTGCGGAGCGCGGTCCGCCGCCAGGACATCCTCGTGTGCGAGACCGACGCTCGCGCCTGGATCATCGCCCGCGACACAGACCGACGCGACGCCTACACCCTGGGCGAGCGCATCGCGGCAGCGGTCCGTTCATCCGAGCACTGGCACGGGGCGCCCCTGGTGGCCAGCGTCGGGGTGGCGGTGTTCGGCGAGGACGGGCGCACGAGCGGGGAGCTCATCGAGGCCGCCGAGGAGGCGCGCTTCGCGGCCGCGGCGGGCGGCACGGACGTTCTGGGTACCGACGAGCCGTGACTCAGTGGGTGGGCAGGGAGACCGCGGCGATCTGCGTGGTCCCCTTGATGCCGAGCGCCTTGCCGGTGGCGACGGTGAGATCCCAGTCGGCGCCGTTGGCATAGGGACCGCGGTCGATGACCGGGACCACCAGCGTCCGGCCCTGGTAGAAGACGGCCACGGACTCGCCGCAGCGCAGCGTCCGGTTGGCCACCCCGATGGTGGCCCGGCTCAGGCGCTGACCGCAGGCGGTCTTCTTGCCGTAGAAGCCGGGGCCGTACTCGGTTGCCCGCGAGGGCCGGTACACGGTGGTCGTCAGCGACGGGGTCATCGACGCGGTCTCGGCCTGCGCGCCCGTCGCCGAGACCAGCGCCCGCATCGCGAACTGACCGATGTGATCGGTCTGCCATACGGCGCTGAACGTCCCGTCGGGGCCGACGGTGGCCGACGCCGTGTTGGCCCAGGTCCAATCGGTCTCATGGCCCGAGCGCTGGATCTCGATGGTCTGGCCGGCCAGTTGGGTCGGGGCGGTGCCCGAGAAGGTCAGGTCCTTACGCAGGATGCCCGAGGCGTTGGTCTGCAGCGTGACGCCATCGCCGCTGGCGCTGACCATCACGTTGCCGCTCTGCACCGACGGATCGGGGCCCGGCGTGGTGGTGCCGGTCGTGGTGGTTCCGGTGCTCGTGGTGCCGGTGGTGGTTAGGGGCGAGCCGCCGGGGGAGAGGCCCGCGCCGCCGCCCGACGACGCCAGTGCGGCGGCGGGCAGGGCCAGGGCTGCAGCAAGCAGCGCGGGTACGGCACGGGCATGTCGACGAGGACGGTTCACGATGAAATTTGGGTACTGCCAGATGCCTACGAGGTGAGCTGACGGGCT
>DASXCN010000163.1:0-2247 GCA_036491155.1 Solirubrobacteraceae bacterium
CACGTTCGCGCACGGCGACGAGAAGGGCGAGGCGGACTGGCTGGTCATCGCCGCCGGCCGCGGCCCGGACATCGAGGGCCTGGGACTCGACGCGGCGGGCATCAAGCTGGCCGAGAACGGCCTGATCGAGGTGGACGGCGCGATGCGCACCAGCGTGGCGGGGATCTACGCCATCGGCGATCTGGTGCTCGGCCCCGCGCTGGCGCACAAGGCCTCCGACGAGGGCGTGATCGCCGTCGAGGACGCTGCCGGCCTCACCACCCACCCGATCGAGTACATCGACATTCCACGGGCGACGTTCTGCACGCCCAACGTCGCCAGCTTCGGGCTCACCGAGGCGCAGGCCCGCGAGCAGGGCTACGACGTCGTCGTCGGCAAGGTGCCCTACGGGGCGGTCGGCGCCGGGACCGTCTACGGGGATCGCACCGGCCTGGTCAAGATCATCGGCGAGACCAAGTACGGCGAGTTGCTCGGCGGCCACATCATCGGCGCCAAGGCGACCGAGCTCATTCAGGAGCTGGTCAACGCCCGGGCGCTCGAGGGCGGCTATCCCGAGGTGGCGCGGCTCATCCACGGGCATCCGACGATGTCCGAGGCGGTCATGGAAGCCGCTCGCGCCGCCGACGGCTGGCTGATCCACGGCTAGCAGGGCCGGCCAGTGGCCGAGACCGAAGCCGCACAGCCGGTCTTCTACTACGACCTCGGCGACCCCGACTGCTACCTGACGGCCGAGCGGATCATGGCCGAGCTGCCGGTGGTGCCCGAGTGGGAGCCCGTCCATGGCCTGTCGCTCGGCTGGACGCCGCCGGCCCCGGACCCCGACCAGTTGGCCCAGACGGTCGCCGCTCACGACCTGCAGCCGCTGCGTCTGCCAGCCACGTGGCCGCCCGACTCGGCCTTCGCGATGCGCGTCGCCACCTATGCCAAGGGCGGCGGGCGCGCGGTGGCCTTCTCCCAGGCGGCCTTCCGCCAGGTGTTCGCGGGCGGGCGCGACCTCGGCGACGAGGGCACGGTCCTCATCGCCGCCGCCGCGTGCGAGATGCACCCCACCGCGGTGCTCAAGGGCGCCGGGCTGCGGTCGGTGAGCGCGTCCCTGGAGCGCGCGGGCGAGAGGGCGCGACAGGCCGGTGTCTCGGCGCTGCCGGCAATCCAGGTCGGGACGGAGGTTTTCCAAGGCGCGAGCGCGCTGGCGCGGACCACTGACGCGCTTGCCACCGTGCGGGGGCGATGAAGGCCAACCGCGTCTTTCATCTCATCGTCACCCGCGGTGGGCGCGAGCCCTCGTTCCTGGCCGATCGCGGGCGCATGGACCGCATCGAGGTCGTGTCGGTGGACGACGGCGAGCTCCTGCTCTATTGGGAGCTTGCCCCCAAGGACGCCACCAAGCTCGTGCGCCGGCTCAGGGCCGATCTCGCCGGACTGGAAGCTGAGGAGTTCCTCGCCATGTGGGAGGACGCCGACTCGTAGCGGCGCGCGAGGCGTGGTCCGCGGCGCCGGCGATATGTTGCATCGCACCATGGATGCTCCCGCGACCCCACCGACCGGCGTCGCCGCCGAGGCCCTCAAGGGCGAGACGACCGTGCAGGAGCCTGACCGCGCCGGGCGGGCGGTCGCGCGGCGCAGCGCGGAGATCCGTGCCACCGTCCCGGACCTCGAAATGGCCATCGATGCAGGCGCCGACGCCCTCCTGGCGCGCGCCGAGGCCGAGGGCGCCAGCACGACCGCGCTGCTCCTGGCCGCCTGCGCTCGCGCCCTACGCGAGTTCCCGCGCGTCAACGGCGCCTACCGCGACGGCCGGTACGAGCTCTACTCGCGCGTGAACGTCGGCGTGGTGATCCAGACTCCGGAGACGCCGGTGACGGCCACGGTGCTGGACGCCGACGCCAAGTCGCCCGCTCAGCTCGACGAGGAGGTGGCGCGCCTGGCCGCACGCGCCCGCTCCGGCGAGCTCACGCCTCCTGAGCAGGCCGGGGCCACGTTCACCTTCGAGGACCTGGGCGAGCTGGGGGTCGACCGCGCCGCCGGCCTGGTCAGGCCCTCCCAGGCGGCGATCCTCGCCGCCGGCGCCATCCGCGCCGTGCCGGTGGTGCGCGACGGGGCGGTCGGCGCAGGCCACCAGCTGACGCTGACCTTGGCCAGCGACCACCGGATCGTCTTCGGCGCCCTGGCCGCCGGCTTCCTGCGCCGGGTCACGGAGCTGGTGGACGGGTGAGCGCGGACCCCGACCATGCCGCCGCCGAGCGGATC
>DASXCN010000164.1:0-5464 GCA_036491155.1 Solirubrobacteraceae bacterium
CGATTCAGCGCGTCGGGGCACCGTTCATGCCCGTGCCGCTGAGCCCGCCCCTGGAGGACGGTTATCGCCCGCAGAGCGACGACGTCTACGCCGCGGCGCGCCATGCCGTCCAGTGGGCCGACGTCGAGGAGCCGGTGCCGATCAGCGAGGCCGGGGTCGGTGAGGCGGAATGACCTGTAACGACTCAGGCGGGCTCGGGAGCCGCCGCCGGATCGGCCGCCGGGTCTGGCTCGGGAGCCGCCGCCGGATCGGCGGCCGGGTCTGGCTCGGCCTCCTCGACGAGCGTGATCAGCGCCGCACCCGGGACGCGGTCGAGCACGTCGCGATTGTCGACGACGATCTCGAGGTTGGCCAGGGCGAGGCGAGCATGCTCACGCGCCAGGCTCTCCGCCCGCGCGCCCTGACGGCGCTCGATGGCGTCGATCAGACCGGAGTGGTGGCGATGGGCGATGACGAGGATGTCGCGGGAGGCCGGCAGCTCGGCCTGAGCGAACACCAGCGCACTGGGCCCGGCGAACGGCAGCGACGTGATCCCCTCGAGCGAGCGGACCAACAGGGAACTGCGGGCCATCTTGAGCATGCGCGCGTGAAAGGACTCGTTGAGGCTGAGGTAGCGCTCGAAGGACTCATAGTCCGAACGGTGCACCAGCGACCCGATCGTCTCGTTGGTGGCACGCAGCGCGGCCAGGTCACGCGCCGTCGCGCCCCGCTCGGCCGCGAACCGCGCCGCCGTGCCCTCCAGGACGCCGCGCAGCTCGATGGCGTCCCGGACGTCACCCTGCGTGAACTCGCGCACCACGTAGCCGCCGCCGGGCAGGCCGCGCAGCAGGCCCTCGTGCTCGAGTTGGGCCAGCGCCAGGCGCAGCGGCGTGCGGCTCACGCCCAACAGCTCAACGAGCGGCAACTCCGCCATTCGCTCACCCGGCGAGTACCGGCCATTGAAGATCAGCTCGCGCAGGCGGAGCACCGCCTTCGTGATTTGGGTTCGGTGAGCTGGCCTGGCCAATTCGATCGCCGTGCCCGGCAGGGCCTGTTGGAACGGGCGCAGACGCCCGGCAGACCGTCTGAGGCGGGGGCAGTCTAATGCGGGGGGCTCGTTGCATGCAAGGAAGGGGCGATTCTCGGTCAAAAGAGGAGGATTGCGCGACTGTTAGCCGCTTCTTGCATGCAGCCGGGTCCACAATTAGTATGCGCCCAGCCTTGAGAGGATCTCGAGGCCGGCGAGACACCCTGAGGAGAGGAGAGCCGTGAGGAGTTATCACCTCATGCCACGGATGCGGATCGGACTCGCATCGGTGGCTGCCGTCGCGCTGCTCGCGTTGGCGGGATGTGGCAGTAGCAGCAACAGCTCGAGTTCGGGCGGCGGCGGAAGCGCGACAAGCGCGGCAACGTCGAGCGCTCCGGCCGGCAACACCGGCACGAGCGGTGGCAGCACCGGCACGACCGGAGGCGGCACGACCGCCGCCGTCTCATCGTGCGGGACCAAGCCGGGGGTCAAGGCCACCGGCACGCCGATCCCCATCGGCACCATCGACACGCATCAGCCGGGCACGGACTTCACCGACGGCCCCAACACGATCCAGGCGTACTTCAACTGCGTCAACGACAACGGCGGCGTCAACGGCCATCCGTTGAAGCTGTTCGTCGAGCTTGACCAGACGCAGCCCGCCCAGATCACGGCCGCCGCCCACAAGCTGATCCAGTCCGACCACGTCGTCGCCATCGACGGCGTCTTCGACCTGCTGGAATGCACCCTGGACCAGTCGTACTGGAAGCAGCTCGGCATCTACGAGATGGACGCCGGCATCGCGCCGGAGTGCTGGTCGACCCCGAACAGCGCCGCGGTCAACATGGGACCGCGCTACAGCTCCGACGGAGCCGTCCAGTACGCGACTGACGTGGTCAAGGCCAAGAAGATCGTGTTCGTTCAGTCGAACGTCCCGGGCACCGGCTACATCGCTGCCGGTCCGGCCGCGATCGCGAAGTCGCGCAACGTGCCGATCACGTCGCTCACCGAGAACGTGCCGATCAACGACGCGAACTCGGTTGCGCTCAACCTGGTCAACTCGGCAGGCTCCGACGGCTCGGTGATCCTCAACTTCACCCCGCCCGAGGCGCTGGTCATCCTCCAGGCAGCCCAGAAGCTGGGCATCGAGGATCGCGTGAAGTCATGGGGTTGCTCGACTCCATGCGACACCGACTTCCTGGCCAAGGCGCTGGGACCGAAGTGGGACAAGAAGCTGTTCGTCAACGCCGAGGCCGTCAACCCAGACGACCACAACGGTCCCGAACTGCAGAACTACAAGGCGGTCATGGCCAAGTACGGCCAGAACGTCGCCGGCGGAATCGGCTCGTTCAGCGAGTTCGGCTACCTGCTGGCCAAGTTCCTGGTCCAGGGGCTGCAGACGGTGAAGGGCGACTACACCGTCAAGAGCGTCAACCAGGCGATCCTGGGGATCAAGGACTACAAGTCCGAGATGCTCTGCCAGCCGTGGACCTACGGCAAGGTGGCGCTCCACATCCCGAACAACTCCGACTACACGGTGACGCCCAATAATGGGAAGATGGTGACGGCCCAAGGCTGCACACCGATCTCCGCAGCCGATCCGCAGATCGCGCAGTACCGGTCCGCGGCGAAGGCAGCCGGGATCTCGTGACCGAGGGATTGAGCTAAGTCGACTATGCGATCGGGGCGCTGAACGTGCATCCATTGATCCAACTGGCACTGTCGCTTCCCAGCTGGCAGGACGAGCAGCCGTTTCTCGTCACCGGCTTGGCGCTCGGAGGGGTCTATGCCCTCTCCGGCGTCGGGATGATCGTGCTGTTTCGGACAACGGGGGTGCTCAACCTCTCCTTCGGAGCGGTGGGCGCGTTCGGCGCCTTGATCGCATGGCAGCTCATCAATCACAGCGGGATGAACCAGTGGCTGGCGTACCTGGTGTGCGTCCTCTTCGGAGGTGTCATCACCCTGGCCTATGGGATGGTGTTCGGCCGGGCGCTGGCGGGCCGCGACGCTCTGGTCAAGACCACGGCCACGCTCGGCCTGACCCTCATCCTGCTGGGGGCGATGGACCTGTTGTGGACGTCCAACGGCGGCGCGTCGCGGTCGATCACGCTGCCCACCGACAACCACGGCTTCATGGTGGGCGAGATCCAGGTGACGACGACCGACGTCATCGCGCTCGCGGTGGGCATCGCCATCACGGTGGCCACCACGCTGTTTCTGCGCTACTCCAAGCTGGGCACGGCGATGCGAGCGATGGCCAATGATCGCGAGATCACGGCCACCCTCGGCGTGCCGGTCCGCCGCGTCGAGGCCTCGGCCTGGTTCGGCTGCGGCATCGTGGCCGGCCTGTCCGGCATCCTGCTGGCTGACCTGGTGGCTCTCGACGCCACCACACTGACCTTCCTGGTGATCTCGTCGCTGGCGGCCGCGCTCATCGCGCGGTTGTCCTCGATCTGGGTCACGTTCGTCGCCGCCATCGTGATCGGCGTGGTCGATGCCGGGGTCACCCCGATCACGTCGCTGACCAACTACCGCGACATGACGCCGTTCGTCCTGGCGGCCATCGCGTTGCTGTTCCTCAACCGCCGGCGCACGCTGTCGCTGGAGCGGCAGAGGTTCTGAGGATGAGCACCGCCGAACTCGCCACCGAGAGCACGCCCAAGGCGCCATTGCCAGCTCCCCCCCGGTTCGAGCCCGGCTTCTATACCCGCGCCCTGATCATCGCGGTGGGAGTGCTGCTGGTCATCATCGTCCTGCCGCAGATCCTCAGCCTGTACTACGTCGACGCCATGACGCAGGTGGCCGTGTACTCGATCGTTGCGCTCGGTCTGGGTGTCCTCGTCGGCCGGGTCGGCCTGATCTCCCTGGGTCAGGCTGCAGTCCTCGCGATCGGCGCGTGGGTCGCCGCGCGGCTGCTGTTCGCCACCTCCCTGCCCTACGAGGTCGTCTTGCTGGCCGCCGGCTTGATCACCATGGGGCTCGGCACTCTCGTCGGCCTGCCGGCCCTGCGCATGCGCGGGCTATACCTGGCGCTGATCACCCTGATGCTGGCCGGGGCCATCACCGTCGTGCTGGCCTCACTGAACTTCCCCAACGGGGGCCACGGCTTCAGCGGCTACAACGGCGCGCTGCTGCACATCCCGCCGATCCGGCGCCCCGGTATCGCCACCACCGACCCGGCGTACTTCCGCTACTCGGTCATCGCGGCGGTGATCATGTTCCTGGTCGTGCTGGTGCACGTGCGCACCAAGCCCGGGCGCGCGTGGGCCGCGATCCGCCAGTCCGAGCCCGCAGCGCTCGCCGCCGGGATCAACACGACGCTCTACAAGCTGTGGGCCTTCGCCCTGGCGTCCTTCGTGACCGGAGTGGCCGGCGGCGTGTACGCCGGTGCGGTCCGCTACCTGTACTCCATCGACTTCCAGACGCAGGACTCCATCACGTTGCTGGCGGTGGTCCTCATGGGCGGCGCCTACAGCATCTGGGGCGCCATCGTGGCCGGCCTGCTCCTCCAACTGCTCCCGGCCATTCTCAACGACCTCGGCGTATCGCCGGATTGGCTGATCATCCTGTTCGGTATCGGCGTGCTCCAGGTACTCACCACAGCCCCGACGGGGATCGTGGACCAGTTGCCCCGGGACATCGCCCGGCTGTTCAGATTCCTCAGCGGCGCGAGTCGGCGCTCGGCCGCCAACGAAGGATCAGCCCAATGATCGAGGTCTCCGGGCTCACCGTCCGCTTCGGCGGCGTCACGTCCCTGGACGGCATGAGCGTGACCTTCGAGTCGGGGACCTGCGGACTCATCGGCCCCAACGGCGCCGGCAAGACGACGTTCTTCAACGTGCTCTCCGGCTTCGTGCGCCCCGCCTCGGGGTCCGTCCAGGCCTTCGGCGAGGACCTGCTCGCCATGGCCCACTTCCGCCGCGCCCGCTGGGGCGTGCGCCGGACCTTCCAGACCGAGCAGGCGATCGAGGATCTCTCCGTCTACCACAACGTGGCGATGATCCACGAGCACTCCAAGCTGAGCGGCGCCACCCGCCAGGAGGACGTGCTGGGCGCCATCGGCCTCGTCGGGCTGGATTCGGTCGCGGACGCCAAGGTGCGCACGCTGGGCGCGGGCCAGCGCCGGCTGGTCGAGGTGGCGCGCGCGATCGTGGGCAAGCCGCGGGTGGTGCTGCTGGACGAGCCCGCCGCCGGGCTCCCCGAAGCGGAGACGGCGCACCTCGGCGAGGTCATCCGCGGTATCCCCAACCACACCGGCGCGATGACCATCCTCGTCGACCACGACATGAGCCTCGTCTCGTCGTGCTGCGAGAACACCGCCGTTCTGGACTTCGGCAAGATGATCGCCTCCGGCCCGACCGCAGAGGTCCTGCGCAACGAGCAGGTGGTGCGGGCCTACCTGGGCGCTGCCGAGGAGGCGAGCGCGGCGTGAGCGCGGAGGGCGATGTGGGCGCGGAG
>DASXCN010000165.1:0-2300 GCA_036491155.1 Solirubrobacteraceae bacterium
GACGTGGAGGGTGAGCGCGACTGGTGGACTGACTGAGATAGGAGAGTGGAGAGACCTCGGTGAATGTCGTCGTGCCTCGATCGGCTCTGGAGATCGACGGGTCCCGCACGTCCATGCGACCACCGGGACCGACAATGGCAACCCGCGCGAGCGCCTGTTCTGTGGAGAGTGGGGCTCGCCGCTGTTCACCATGCTCGCCGAGCAACCGGAGATAGCGATCATCAAGGCGGGAACCTTGGATGACCGCTCAGGGCTTGTCCCGACCGCTGAGCTGTGGGGCCGGCGCGCCCATGAGTGGCTGGGTGAGAGCCCCGATCGCGCGCGGTTCGAAGGCGACCTCCCGCCACGCTAGTCGGGGCGCGCGCACCGCTGACCGGTCGCCCGCGCCGCGTGCCGCGTGCCGCGTGGCCGCGTGGCCGACGGGCGATTCTATGATGCGGGATAGAGCCCCCGTTACGCGGAAAGGTGAGGCCCAATGGCACGCATCGATATCGACCACCTCGCCCTCGAGCTCGGCACGGAGCTGGACGCGCGGCTGGCGGAGGCTGACGCCGCGCTGGCGGCGCGGTTCCCCGGCGATCGCGCCGGCCGTCAGCCGGTGCACACGGTCTACGTCGCGGCCGATCGTTATCACGCCGCGCTTGCCTCCGATTGGGGCGCCCAGGCGCTCGCCGCGCTCGACGCGCAGCCGGGCCTCTTCGCCGAGCTGGTGGGTAACGATGAGACTGTGGCGCGCGTCCGGGGCAAGCTGGCCGCGGAACCGATCGAGGACCTCCGGATCGACTTCGAGGACGGTTACGGCAACCGGCCCGATCCGGTCGAGGACGGAGACGCGGTAGCGGCCGGCGCCGCCCTCGCCGCGAGTCTGTCCCAGGGCGCGGCGACGCCGTTCTCCGGCATCCGGATCAAGAGCCTCGAGGCGCCGACCCGCCGCCGGGCGGTACGGACGTTCATCGCCTTTGTCGACGCGCTCGCCGGCGCCGCGGGCGGGCGGGATCCGTTTCAGTCGTTCGTCACCACGCTGCCCAAGGTCACGAGTGTCGAGCAGGTCCAGGCGATGGTCCACCTGTGTCAGCGGGCCGAGACCGCGGCGGGCACCGGGCGGCTGCGCTTCGAGATCCAGGTCGAGACACCGCAGTCGATCCTGGGTCCGGACGGGGCGGCGCTGGTGGCCCGGATGGTGCACGCCTCCGCCGGCCGGTGCACCGCGCTGCACTACGGGACCTATGACTACTCGGCGTTCTGCGGCATTGCCGCGCGGTATCAGAGCATGGCCCATCCGGTCGCCGACCACGCCAAGCTCGTCATGCAGGCGGCGGCCGCCGGCACCGGGGTGCGGCTCTCGGACGGGTCGACCAACGTGCTGCCGGTCGGCGACGAGGCCGCAGTGCGGCGCGGCTGGGAGCTGCACCTCCAGCTCGTGCGCCGGTCCTTGGAGCGCGGTTACTACCAGGGCTGGGATCTGCACCCGGCCCAGCTGCCGAGCCGCTACGCGGCGACCTTCGGCTTCTACCGCGATGGACTGGCCGAGGCCGAGCAGCGCCTGCACGACTACTTCGGGCACAACGAGTCGGCGATCCTGGACGAGCCGGCCACCGTCCGCGCTCTGGCCGACTACACGCTGCGGGCACTCCACTGCGGCGCAGCGACGGCCGACGAGGTGCGGGCGGCTACCGCCCTCGATGCCGGACGTCTCGCCGAGTTGGCGCATCCGGCTCGTTGACACTGAGCTCCGTTCGCCGTAGGATTCCAACATACGGGAGGCCGCTTCCGTAAGACGGAAAAGCCTGAGACGGATCGAACTGCGACGAAGGAGCCTCCAACATGGGCATCTCGCTCGGGGCAAATCAATACGGCAAGGCGGAGAACCGGGTCGTGCGCATCTATCGCGACGCCGCGCGCCACGAGATCGTCGACCTCAACGTGTCCACCTCGCTGCGCGGTGACTTCGCCGAGGCGCATGTGAGCGGCGACCAGGCCGACGTGCTGCCGACCGATACCCAGAAGAACACCGCCTTCGCCTATGCCAAGCGGCACGGCGTCAGCTCGCCGGAGGACTACGCGATCGCCGTGGGCAGGCGTTTCCTGCAAGCCGCGCCCAAGGCCGACAGCGCCCAGATCCGGGTCGAGCAGTATCCGTGGGATCGCATCCCCACCGGTCCGGACGGCCATGACCACGCGTTCGTCCGGCGCGGCGATGGAACCCGGACGACCGTCGTCACCGTGAGCGGCCGCGGCGACGAAGAGGTGGTGTCGGTGGTGTCAGGTCTGACCGACCTGGTGCTTCTGAAGTCGACCGG
>DASXCN010000166.1:0-5343 GCA_036491155.1 Solirubrobacteraceae bacterium
GCGCTCATCGGCGCCTAGTGTTGCTGACGGCGGCCCGCGCCGCGCGTCGCCGCCGTGCGGCGGGCTACACGTAGTTGAGAGTGCCGCGCACGTCCGCCCGGGAGCTGATGCCTTCCAGCTTCTCGTCGTTGGTCGCCAGCGCGAACAGGGCGGCATCGGACACGGAACGGCCCGCGATCACACACGTGTGGCCGGCACGCACCCAGCTGATGATTCGGGCGGGGCCCGAGCGCTGGAGGGTGAAGGCCACGCCGTAGCGGCTCATGGTCTTGCCGTGGACGCCGGCCAGTGGTGCGCCGTCGGCGATCGAATAGCCGATGCGGCTGCCGTTGCGTCCGGTGTAGAAGACAGTGGTGATCTTGCGCCCGTCGACGGTGTCGGTGCGCGCGCCGTCCGGTGTCCAGCCCTTCTGCGGACCCCAGGCGGGGAAGGGGATCCCCGCCTCCGACAGGTTGAGGTTCTTTGAGTCGTTGGCATCGATGGCGGGTGCCGGGAGGGTGGCGGACGCCAGCGCAAGGTGGGCCGCGGCCGGCACCGTCGGCGCCGAACCGCCTCCGCTCACGAGGATGACCACGGCCGCGACGGCCGCCGCCAGCGCGGTGGCCCCGGGCAGCACGAAGGCGCGCCGCCAGCGCGTGGAGCGGCGCGGCGTGGCGCCGGCGCCGGTCAGTTCGTCGACGTGGGCGCGCAGCGCGGCGGGCGCGGGCGTGTCGAGCGCGCGCAGCATCGTCACCGCGCGCTTCTGCTCGGTGAGGGCGGCCGTCAACTCGGGTGACTGCCGTATCTGGGCGAGTAGATCGGCCTCCCGGTCCGCCGGCAGCGTGCCGTCAGCGAGGCGCGTCAGCTCACCTTCGGGTTGCTTACGCTCATCCGTCATGATTTCCGTCCATCAGGCAAGACTCCGTTCGGGCCCAGATCCTTCCCGCGAGTCGCGGTTGGGGGCGGTCGCCTCGTCGGAAAGCTGACGGGCAATTCTCTGGCGGGCGCGGTACAGCCGGGTGGTGATCGTCGCCTCCCGTGTATCAAGCGCCTTGGCGGCCTCGCCGTAGGAGAGACCGAGGATGTCGACGGCCACCAGCGCCATGCGGAAGTCCTCGGGCAGTTCGGCGACGGCCTCGAGCACCTCGCTCACCTCCATGGCGCGCTCAGGCTGGTGGGTGCGGCGCGGGTCGGGCGGCTGCATGTCGTCCAGCGAGGGGCCGGTCTGCGGGCGCCGCGAGGCGGTGCGCAGCCGCGAGTAGAAGGTGTTGCGCAGCGCGCGCATGAGGTAGCCGCGCTCGTCGCCCCGGATCACGCGGGGACGGGCCAGCACCCGCGCAAAGGTCTCCTGCACCAGGTCCTCTGCGTCCTCTTTGGATCCGCACAGCGCCCAGGCAGCGCGATAGAGCGCGTCCAGATGCTGGCCAAGCGACTTCGGGTCCAGGCGGCGCACCACCTATGCATCCTACGCGGCCCCGCGCGCCGGGCAGGGCTTTAAACCGCGATTGCCGAGTGAGCCGCGGGTGGCTGGCCGTAGAGCCCACCCACCATCATCTGGGCCAGCGGCTCGATGATCGCGTCGGGATCGGGCAGGCCCACGGCACCCCCGACCAGCGCCACGTGCAGCACGCGCTCATATCCCCACATCAGGCACGCCGCCAGCGCCCGCGGCTCCGCGCCGGCGGGCGCCCGACCGCTGGCGCGCGCCGAGCCGATGACGCGCGCAGTGCCTGCGGTGACGGTCTCGAGCGTCTCAAACCACAGGGCGCGGATCTCGGCGTCGTGCGGCCACTCCTCGCTCACCGTCCGCAGCAGGGCGCTGTGGGTCTTGCACACCTCCACCCACCGGCGCAGGCTCACCCGGATGGCGGCCTCGGTCTCGTCGCCGGACTGTGCGTGAAACGGGCGCACCGCCACCATCACCTGGTCCATCACCTCGCGCAGGGCCTCGGCGATGACCGCGGTCTTGGAGGCGAAGTACGCGTAGAAGGTGGTACGCGAGACGCCGGCGGCCACGATGATGTCCGCGACGCTGAGCTGGCTCAGGGGGCGCTCGCGCAGGAGGCGCTCGGTGGCCTGGAGGATCGCCGTCTGCGCCCGGGTCTGAATGGCGACCGACACCCGAGTCAGGCTACCGTTGTCCGCACCATGCGCCGCTGCCTGTTCGAGCCTGAGCACATCGATTTCCGCGAGTCCGCTCGCCGTTTCGTCGCCGAGGAGGTGACGCCCCACCAGGCCGGGTGGGAGGGCGAGGGCATCGTCGACCGCGAGCTGTTCACCAAGGCGGCGAGCAAGGGCATGCTGGCCATCCAGGTCCCCGAGCAGTACGGAGGCGCCGGGGTCGACGACTTTCGCTTCAACCAGATCGTCGGCGAGGAGCTGGGCGCGGCCGGGGCGGGCGGCAGCGGGCTCGGCCTGACCCTGCACAACGACATCTGCCTTCCCTACTTCCTGGACCTGTGCGACGACGAGCAGAAGGCACGCTGGCTGCCCGGGATCGCCGACGGCTCGCTGATCACCGCGGTGGCCATGACCGAGCCCGAGATGGGCTCTGACCTGGCCGGGCTGCGCACCACGGCGCTGCGCGACGGGGACGGGTACGTCGTCAACGGCTCCAAGACGTTCATCACCAACGGCATCAACGCCGATCTCGTCATCACCGCGGTCAAGACCGACCCCAGCCAGCGCCATGCCGGGATCTCGCTCCTCATCCTGGAGCGGGGGATGGAGGGCTTTGAGCGCGGGCGCAACCTGGAGAAGGTGGGCCAGCACGCCCAGGACACCGCCGAGCTGTTCTTCAACGACGTCCGCGTGCCCGTCGAGAACCGGCTGGGCGAGGAGGGGCAGGGCTTTCGCTACATGACCGCCAACCTTGCCCAGGAGCGGCTGAGCATCGGCCTCTCCGCGTTGGCGGCGGCGCGCGGTGCCCTGACCTGGACCCTGGGCTACGTCAAGGAGCGCACCGCCTTCGGCCAGTCGATCGGCTCGTTTCAGGCCTCGCGCTTCGCGCTGGCCGAGATGGCCACCGAGATCGAGGTGGCCACCGCCTTCTGCGACCAGGCGGTGCTGGCGCTCAACCGCGGCGACCTGTCGGCGTCGGACGCGGCCATGGCCAAGTGGTGGGCGACCGAGCTCCAGGGCCGGGTCGTGGACCGCTGCGTGCAGTTGCACGGCGGCTACGGCTACATGCTCGAGTACCCGATCGCCCGCGCCTTCGTCGACGCTCGCGTCACCCGGATCTACGGCGGCACCACCGAGATCATGAAGGAGATCGTCGGGCGCGCCCTGGGCGTGTGACCCGGCGCCCGGGGTGCCTGCGTCGCTCTCCCCCGACCCACCCCGCCGCGGCCGCCGTCCGCGCACCTACGGCGCCGTCCTGGAGGCCACGGCCGCACTGTTGAAGACCACGGCGCTGGCCGACCTCAGCGTCGCGCGGATCCTCGCCGCCGCCGACGTGGGGCGCACCTCGTTCTACGAGCACTTCAGCTCCAAGGACGACGTCGTGGTCAAGCTCATGGAGAGCCTGTCCGAGGAGATCGCCGCCGAGCTCACCCCGATGTTCGAGCGGGGCGAGCGCACGCCCGACGAGGCGTTCGCCCTCGGGCTGTCCAACCTGGTCGAGACCGCCGCGCGGTACGCGCCGCTGGTGGTCGCGGTCTCCGAGGAGTGGCCGGCCATCCCCGAGCTCAAGCAGATCTGGTTTCGCATGCTGGGTGACTTCACCAACGGCCTGGCGCGCATGATCGACTCAGAGCGCGCGGCGGGGGTGGCGCCGCCGGGCGCCGACGCGCGAGCGCTGGCCGCCTCGCTCGTGTGGACCGCCGAGCGGGCCTTCCACGTCGCGGCTGGTGGCGAGCACCCGACGCTCGTTGACGCGCGGGCCGTGGTGGAGCCTCTGACGCAGCTGTTCGTGGGGACGATCTATGGCCGCGCGGTGGAGGTGTCGGGGTAGCTGGAGGGGTTCCGGGTTGGGTTGGGGTACCCGCGGGGGCAACGGCTTGGCTTTCGAAGGAGGCACGGGCGGCCGCGGCCGCCCTCGGATCGGGACCTTTGGGAGATTTTCCCTGGCTGCCAATGCTTTTAGCCCACGACCCCGTCTCGCGGGTGGCCGGCGAGCCCGCAGCCAGCCCTTCCCAAGCCGCAGTCGACGTTCGCCGGTGCCCCGGCGACGCCCGTCAGCGGGTCGCGGTGCCGTAGATGAAGAACTCGGGCGTCGCGTCCACGGAGGCGTCCCAGCCCAGCGCACGCAACGCGTCCGTCAGCCCCGCAGGGTCGTAGAAGCGCTTGACGATCTGGAACTCGCGCCCGTCGTCAAGCCGGCGGGTCATGGTGTCATCGCCGCCGGTGGGGAGCACGTGGTCGGCGGCGGTGGAGCGCTCGGTGCGGGCGCTATCGATGAACAACGCCCGCCCGCCGGGCTTCAGAGCGCCGGCCACCATCTCCCAGAAGGCCGCGAAGCGATCGATCGGCACATGGGAGAGCCAGAAGGCGAACACGCAGACGTCGTAGAGCTGATCGGGTGACCAGTCGAAGAGGTCGGCCTCGAGGTAGCGGACGCGGTCGTCGCGGACGCGGGCGCGATTGATCGCCAGCACCTCGGGGGCGGCGTCGACGGCGGTCAACGTGTCGGCGTACTCGAGGAGATGGCGGGTCCACAGGCCGGTGCCGCAGGCCAGTTCGAGCACGTCGCCGCGGGGGTCAAGGCGCTGGACCACCCGCTCGAGCTCGGTGGCCTCGGCGAACCAGCGGGCGTTGGCCTCCGGCCCGCGGTCAAAGCGGCCCTCGCGGTTCCACCACTTGTCGTACTCCAGCGCCCGGGCGCGGTAGTAGTCGAGCTGCTCGTTCAGGACGGTGTCGTCGGCCATGACGCGGATCCGAACCTAGCAAGCGGGGACGCGCCCAGACGGCCCGTACACTGCCCTCGATGGCCACCACACGCGCGATCACCGACGAGGAGCAGCTGCGCGAGATCATCGGTGAGCCGACGCCGCTGGTCGTGACCAAGATCGCCGACCGGCTCAACGGCCTGACGCGGCAGTTCATCGAGCGCTCCCCCTTCGTGTGCGTGGGCACGGCCAGCCCGGACGGCGGCCTGGACGTCTCGCCGCGAGGCGACCCGGCCGGCTTCGTGCGGATTCTCGACGAGCGCACCCTGCTGCTCCCCGACCGCCCCGGCAACCGCATCGCCGACACGCTCACCAACCTGCTGCAGGACCCCCGGATCGCCCTGCTGTTCCTCATCCCCGGCATCGGGGACACCTTCCGCGTCAACGGGACCGCCGAGCTCATCGACGACCCCGAGCTGCTGGCCGACAGCACCGTGGACGGCAAGGCGCCGCGACTCGGCCTGCTCATCGCCATCGC
>DASXCN010000167.1:0-2309 GCA_036491155.1 Solirubrobacteraceae bacterium
CATGGCGTCGGCGACGACATCCTCGGCGTCCCACATGCTGCCCAGCAGGCGGTAGGCGATGCCCAGCAGACGGGGGCGCAGCGCGAGGAACGCCGCGCTCCCGTCGTCGACCCCGCCGGCGTGCGTACGGGCGCTGTCGGCGGCCTCGCCGATCTGCGTGTGGGCGCTGTCGTCGGTCACACGGCCACCGATGGTGCCATCACCGAGCTCAGATCGGCTGTCCACGCCTCCTGCACGTGCGCGTAGCGCGGCCGCCAGTCCAGCTCGGCCTTGGCCCGGGCGTTGGTGGCCCCGACCATGCCGTTGAGGAAGGCGACACCCCAGCTCCCCGCCACCAGGCGGGCCAGCCATTCCGGGATCCGCTTCGGCCGTGGCGCTCCGATCAGTTGCGCGAGTGCGGGCACCCAGTCGCCCGACGTCACGGGCTCGTCGTCGACGATGTTCAGGACGCCGAGTACCTCGGGCCGGTCGAGCGCGGCGACGATCGCGGTGGCCGCGTCGTGGGTGTGGATGAACGAGAACACCCCCGACCCGTCGCCCACGATCGGCATCTTGCCGCGGCGCACCGGCTCGAGGAACGCGCCGCCGGGGGAGAAGCTGGTGCCCGGCCCCACGAGGTTGCCGAAGCGTAGGGTCAAGCCGCCGGTCTCCGCGGTGATCCGCTCGAGCTTCTTGAGCGCTGCCAGGGCCGGGCGAAACGGCTTGGGGCTCTGCTCCCACAAGGGCGAGCTCTCGTCGGCGATCAGCCCACGCCGCGGGGCGTAGGCGAAAGCCACCGACTCGGAGATCATCCGCACGCCGCCGGTCGCCACCACGAGGTTGGCGGTGCCCTCGGTGCGCAGCTGGTTGGTCTTCGCGAACTCCCGCTCGAACTTGCGGACGTTGAGGTCGTGGGGGATGGCGGTGAGCAGGTTGACCACCACCTCGGGCTCGAACTCGGACACCGCCGTGGTGAGCGCGTCGCGATCGAGCGCGTCGGCGGCGACGACGTGGCCGTTCTCGACCTCGATCGGCGTGCGGTGCACGAGGGCGATCGTCTCGTGGCCCACCGCGTCGAGCAGCGGGAGCAGTTGGCGCCCGATCGCGCCGCTGGCACCGGCAACCAGGGTTCTCATGGTGTCTCCTTTCACAGGGTTCGGTCCTGTGGGGTTGACGGGAGACCCCCGGCGTTTGTGACAGCCGCGAACCGCCGCGGCGAAGTGGCTAGATCTTCAGGTTGTGGTCGTCGAGCCACTCGACGACCGGCTCGGGCGGATCGCCCTCCCACTCGGCTCGCACCGCCAGGCGGATGAGCTCGCGCGGATCGGCGTGGAGCTCGTCGCGGCGGAAGCTCAAGTAGACCGTCAGCGCGCCGGCCACGGCCAGCGAGCCGTTGTTGACGGCCGGATCCAGTCGTGAGAGCACGTCGCCCACGCGCTCCTCGACGTCGAGGCCGGCCACCGGCTCGTCGTCGTCCTCGAAGGCCCTCTCGAAGTCTCCGACGACCGCGTCGTCGTCATCGGGATCGACGATGTCGGCGGCGCGCTTGACGACGTCAAACAGCGAGATCGGTCTGGGGTCCATGGGCGGCAACTATCGCAGCTTCAGCGCTCCGGCACCCGTGTCCGCAGCTCCTGCAGCCAGGCCGTCGCCACGCTGTCAGACGGCGCGCGCCAATCCGAGCGTGGCGACAGTGAGCCGCCGGACCCGACCTTGGGCGCGTTGGGCAGCGCGGAGCGCTTGAACTGGCTGGTGCGGAAGAAGCGGTCCACGAACACCTCCAGCCAGCGGCGGATCTCCTGGAGCGAGTACGCGTTGCGAGCCTCCTCGGGGATGAGGTCGGGCCAGTCGCCGGCGCCGCGATCGCCCCAGGCGTGGTGGGCCAGGTAGGCCACCTTGCTCGGGCGGTAGCCGAAGCGCAGCACGTAGTAGAGGAAGAAGTCCTGCAGCTCGTAGGGACCGACGGTGTCCTCGGAGTGCTGCTCGGGCCCGTCGTGGCCGGCGTCGGCGCCGGCCGGGATGAGCTCCGGGGAGATGGCGGTCTCGACGACGTCGGCCAGGACGGCGTTGGCCTCCTCGGAGAACTGCCGGGTGTCGATGGCCCAGCGGATGAGGAAGCGGATCAGCGACTTGGGCACGGAGGCATTGACGTTGTAGTGCGACATCTGGTCACCGACGCCGTAGGTGGACCAGCCCAGGGCCAGCTCGGAGAGGTCGCCGGTGCCCAGCACGAGCGCGCCGTGGTAGTTGGCCAGACGAAACAGGTGCGACGTGCGCTCGCCGGCCTGGACGTTCTCGTACGTCACGTCGTACTGGGGCTCGGCGCCGTC